>CAXMLR010000460.1:0-4769 GCA_964194275.1 uncultured Solirubrobacterales bacterium | reverse complement strand
GGGCGTAGACCGCGTCGGCGACGTAGTCCACCGAGACGACATCGACCTGCGCGGAGGGAATCGCCGGGACCTCCGTAAACAGACCCCGGGCGAATGCCCGCAGCGGCCAGTAGAGCACGTTGAACGCCGCGGTCCAGCCGCTGCGCCGATCGCCGACCACGATGCTGGGACGCAGAATCGTGAACGGCAGCCCGGTGCGCTCACGCACCAGCTGCTCGGCTTCGAACTTGGACTGTTCGTAGGAGTTGTTGAAGTGTTGCCCGACGTCGAGGTCGAGCTCGCAGAACCGACCTGCGTGAGTGCCGGCCACATAGGCGGTCGAGATGTGGGCATACCGCTCGAGACCTCCATGGGTGCTCGTCAGCGCCGCGAACTCGAGCATCTGCCGCGTGCCCTCGACGTTGACCGCCCGGGCCTCCTCGAGCGGAAGCGTGAACGAGACCGATGCCGCGCTGTGGACGATCGTCGTGACCCGGTCCGCCAGGGCGCGGCGGCGGGCGGCCGGGAGTCCTAGGCCGGGTTTGGTCAGATCGGCGGCGATCGCCTCGACGCGCGCACGATACGGGGCGGAGCCGCCGCTGAAAAGATTCGTCAGGACGGTGTCCATACGCCGACTGGCCGCTTCATCGTTCGGCGCCCGGACCAGGGTCAGGATGCGCCGATCGCCGGACTCTAGGTAGCGCGCCAGGATCTCCATCCCCACGAAACCGGTCGCTCCGGTCAGCAGCAATTCACCCTTGGGCGTCGTCATGACGCGTCCTGAAGCGAGCGCAGCGCCCACGCTACGCGCGCACGGGTTTCACTCGGTGCAATCAGTTCGTCGACATAGCCCGCGGCGGCCGCGACCTCCGGGCGAAGCTGATCGTCGGCGTAACCGGACGCCAGCCGCTCACGCGCGGCGTCGGGATCGGCGGCCGCCGCGATCTCACGGCGATGGATGATGCCGACCGCCGGCCTCGCCCCCATCACCCCGATCTCGGCATGCGGCCACGCGAACACGTAGTCGGCGCCCAGGTCCTTGGAGTTCATGGTGATGAAAGCGCCGCCGAACGCCTTGCGCAGGATTACGGTCACGCGCGGAACGGTCGCCTCCGAGAAGGCGTGAACCAGCGTCGCGCCGAAACGGATCACGCCTGCGGCCTCCTGGCGCCTACCGGGCATGAAACCGGGCGTGTCGACCAGCACGAGCAGCGGGATCCCGAATGCGTTGCACCTCTGGACGAATCGAGCTCCCTTCTGCGAGCTCGCGGCATCGAGCACACCGCCGAGATGACGCGGTTGGTTGGCGACGACGCCGACCGAGCGCCCGTCGATCCGCGCGAACGCAGTCACGAGGTTGCGCGCCCATCCGGGTGAGACCTCGAGCAACTTGCCTCCATCGACGAGGCAGCGGATCACGTCGCGCACGTCGTAGACGCGTCGGCCCAAACGAGGAACAAATGCGCCAGGATCAGCGTCGCTGACTGGATGCGCCGGCGTAGCCGTGGCGGGCGCACCCCGGTGGCGCGGCATGTATCCGAGAAGCTCACGCGCGAGCATTGCCGCACCGGCGTCGGTGCGGGCCACGAAATGGCAGACGCCGTTGCGTTCGTGCACACGCTTGCCGCCGAGCTCGGGCACGCTCACATCCTCGCCCAGAGCCTCGCGGACGACGCCGGGGCCGGTGAGGAACATGCTCGCCTCCTCGGTCATCACAACGAAGTCGGTCAGCGCCGGGGCATAGGCACCCCCACCTGCGGAGACTCCCGTGACGATTGAGATCTGGGGAACGCGGCCGGACAGAGCCACCGTCTGACGAAAGATTCGTCCGTACCCGCCCAGCGCGGCAACCCCCTCCTGCATCCGTGCGCCGCCGGAGGAGACGAAACCAACCACCGGCGCACGGGCGCGCCCCGCGAGCTCCAGCACTCGCACGATCGAGTCGGCGTGAGCGCGCCCAAGCGAGCCGCCCGCGTAGCTCGCATCCTGCGCGTAGCAGAACACCGGGCGGCCCTCGACCAGGCCGCTCCCGGCGATGACTCCGTCACCGGGACGCGCCTTGTCTCCCATCTGGCTCGACAGGACACCTGCGCGGATCAGCTGCAGTGAGCCGGTGTCGCACAGGCTCTCGAGTCGCTCAAGCGGCGTGAGGCTCGTGTCCTCAGGGCGCAGCAGGGCCAGGCTCATCCAGCCCTCCATTCAAGTACCGCCGCGCCCCAGGTGAAGCCGGCACCAAAGGCCGCAAGCAGCACCCGATCGCCGCTGTCGAGCAGCCCGCGCTGCTCGCTGTAGGCCAGCGCGAGCGGGAGGGTTGCCGCGCATGTGTTGCCGTACTCGGCGATGCAGTCGACCACCCGCTCCGCCGGCAACCCGAGGCGCTGTCCGACCGCGCCGAGGATGCGTCCATTGGCCTGGTGATAGACGAACAGATCAATCTCGTCGAGGCCGACCCCCGCGCCTGCGGCCGCCTCGAGCGTCGCCTCCGACAACCGCGCCACCGCCTCGCGGAACGTCTCGTGCCCGCGCATCCTGATCAAACCTTGCTCACGATCCACGAAGATATGCTCGGCGCCAGAGCCATCGGCACCCAGCACAACCGGCCCCGTGTAAGCGCCGTCGCCGCCGGCACGTAGCACGACCGCGCCGGCACCGTCGGCGAACACGGCCGCCGTCGAACGATCGTCCGGGTCGGTGATCCGCGACATCAGATCGGCGCCGACCACGAGCACGCACTCGGCGCGGGCGGATTCGATCTGTCCCAGACCGACCGCGAGCGCCGAGATGAAGCCGGTGCATGCGGCGCCGACATCGAACGCGCCGGAGCGAACGGCGCCAAGCTGGTGGGCCACAACCGGCGCTGCGTTGGGCATCACCCGGTCGGCGGTAGTTGTCGCGACGATGACTAAGTCAACCTGCTCCGGCTCGATTTCAGCGCGACGAAGCGCTACCCGCGCAGCCTCGGTCGCGTGGTCTGAGAGGAGCTCGTCGGGCCCTGCGACCCGGCGCGAATGAATCCCCGTGCGGCGCACGATCCACTCCTCGGCAACCCCGAGCCGCGCGGCGATCCCGGCATTTGGAACCACGCTCTCCGGGACACTCACGCCGACCGACGCGATCACCGCGCCGCGCAGCTCGCGCGCGGCGAAGCGCGCATGCCGTAGCTGAGATTCGATCGGTGCCGAGGGATTCACCGAACCAGGTTCCCTGCTGGACCGCTGAACCGCAAGGCCTACGCGGCGAGGAACGGACAGATGGGGGGACGGCGGGACAAAACCGAACGTTGTACCGGTGGGCAGTACCCGTGCGGCGGCCCCCGCGTCCTCGGGCGACCGCGGCGGGCGAATTCTGCAGGCATCTGGAGCAGACCGGTGTTTGCGGCATGGAACGCAGGGCGATAACCCAACCTCCGGGGCGGGGCTAGAGCACGCTGTGGCCGCCGCCTACTCCGTCGTCGCTTTGCTGCGTAGCAACGAGCCGGTGGACGATCTCGCTGGTGGCGCTGTAGAGCTCTAGGTAGTTGGCGAACAGCTCGTCGTAACGGTGAGCGCTAGCCGGATCGGGTTCGATGATCGTCTCGATTGTCGTCCAGTCGGTATCCGCTGGCACAAGGCCTGTGCCGATGGCCGCGAGCAGGGCGTCGCCATAGGCAGCGCCGATGGTCTGGCGGGGCAGCTCCTGAGCGAGCTGGGTCACGTCGGAGACGATCTGTGTCCACAGCCCCCCCCGCGTGCCTCCGCCCACCGCGAGCACCCGCTCCGGGCGCGCGCCCGCGTCGACCAGCGCGGCGACGTTGTGCCGCACCCCAAACGCGATCGCCTCATAGACCGCTCGCAGCAGCTCACCGCGACCATGCTCGAGCGTGAGCCCGGCGATCACACCTCGCGCCGCCGGGTCGAAGATGGGAGTGCGTTCACCGGCGAAGTAAGGCAGGATGAGCAGCCCCCGAGCCCCCGCCGGCACGTCTCGTGCCTCGCGGACCATGGAATCGAACGGCGTGTCACCCGTGAGCCGGCGCAGCCACTCGGTGATCGTGCCCGAGGTAGCCATGCCACCCGCCAGCGTGGGTAGTCCGGGTTCGATCCCGGCCGTCGCCCACAGCGCGGGATGGGTCCTCATCTCGTCGAGGACGGCGATCAGAAACATCGTCGATCCGTACATGAGCATGAGATCGCCTGGATGCCTGGCTCCGACGCTGAACGCCTCCGACCACGCGTCGATGCTCCCCGTCATCACCGGCGTGCCGACCGGCAACCCCGTGGCGTCGGCCCCACCCGGGGTCACCGTCCCGGCTGGCTCGGCGGGCCAGGCGAGGCGTGGAAGCGGAAGCTCCCGGGCCACGGCCTGAGCCCATTCGGGGATCCACGCTCCGGCACGCAGGTCGTAGAGCGGGTCGCACTGGCTCGCGCTGTGATGGTCCAGGACCCAGTCACCGGTGAGCCGGGCGACGATGAAGGACGTCGCCGTACACCACAACGCCGCCTGCGACCAGACCTCGGGCTCGTGTTTGGCGATCCAGCGAAGCTTCGGTCCAAGCGCTTGGCTGGAGAGGTACGAGCCTCCGCGCGCGAAGATCTCCTCACGCCCAAGTGCCTGATCGAGCTCGGCGATCTCCTCGCCCGAGCGCGTGTCGATGCCATAGAGCAGGGCCGGGCGTAGCGGACGCAGCGAGGCGTCGCACGGCACGACACAGGGTCCGAGCCCACTGACGCAGACGCCCGCGATGGCAGCTCCGGGCACCTGATCTGAGAGGGTTCGGCAGAGAGCCTGCACGTCGTACCACCACACCCGCT
>CAXMLR010000459.1:0-1799 GCA_964194275.1 uncultured Solirubrobacterales bacterium | reverse complement strand
CGCCTGCTGCTGCTGACCGACGCCGCCGGCGTGTTCACGGCCGACCCACGGCTGGACCCCACAGCCCAGCTCGTACGCGAGGTGCACGAGTTCGAGGCCCTGGACGGGTTGGACATCGGCCATCAGACCTCACCATTGGGGTCTGGGGGCATGCGCTCGAAGGTGGTGGCGGCGGAGATGGCCACCGCGTCCGGGATCCCCACGGTGATCGCGGGAGGCCTGCGTCCGGGGGCGATTGCGGCGGCGGCGGGCGGACGGCCCGTGGGGACGTCGTTCTCGGCCCGCGAAGGCCGATACTCGAGCTTCAAGCTGTGGCTGAAGTATGCGAAGCCGGTCCGGGGCCGAGTGCTGGTGGACGCCGGTGCCGCGCGGGCGCTCCGGGAGGGCGGAACTAGCCTGTTGCCCGTGGGAGTCATAGACGTCAGCGGGGACTTCGACGCCGGCGATGCCGTTGAGGTCGCCCATGACGGCGGTGTGGTGGGGAAGGGAATCTCAAACTACTCGGCATCAGAGCTCCGCACCGTCCGCGGCCTGAAGTCCGGCGACGTCCGCGGGCTGCTACCGCGGGCGAGCGAAGAAGCCGTGCACCGGGACTATTTCGTGCTTGCGTAACCTGTAGCGCATGGCCACCGCAACCACCACCGTCGCTGACACATGCCTGAGCGCCGCGCAGGCCGCACGGGTCCTCGCCACGCTGGATTCGCGGACCAAGAATGCCGCGCTGGAAGCGATTGCGCAGGACCTCCTGCAACGAGCGCCGGAGATCCTCGAGGCGAACCAGCGAGACCTGGAGACAGGGCGGGAGGCCGGGCTCTCCCCGGCGTTGATGGACCGCCTCGCGCTCGATTCCGAGCGGATCGCAGCGATGGCCGACGGCGTGCGCAAGATCGCTGCGCTGCCCGATCCGGTGGGTGAGGTGATCGAAGGGTTCAGGCTGCCCAACGGCCTCGATGTGCGCAAGGTCCGAGTACCGCTTGGAGTTGTCGCCGTGGTTTATGAAGCGCGGCCCAACGTCACCGTCGATGCAGCGGCCCTGTGCCTCAAGTCGGGCAACGCGATCGTGTTGCGCGGATCGAGCTCGGCCAGCCACTCCAACGCCGTGTTGGCCGGGGTCGCGGCCGGCGCCGCAACGCAGGCGGGTCTGCCGGACGGCGCGTTGTCGCTGGTGGCCGGCGGCGGGCGCGAGGAGCTCGCCGAGCTGGCCACCCAGACCGGGGTGGTCGATCTGATCATTCCCCGGGGCGGCGAAGGCCTGAAAGCGGCCCTCAGGGGAGTCGCCACCGTCCCGGTCATCTACGCGGCATCCGGGAACTGTCACGTCTACGTCGACTCAAGCGCCGATCTGGAGGCTGCGCAGGCCATCGTGCTGAACGCGAAGCTGCAGCGCCCGGGTGTCTGCAATGCGCTCGAGACGCTGCTCGTCCACCGCGATGTCGCCGCGACGTTCCTGCCGGGCATGCTCGGCGCCCTGACCGAGGCCGGTGTGCTCCTGCACGGCGACCAGCGAGCCCGCGACGCGGTCCCTGACCTGGCGATCGAGCCCGCCACCGATGAGGACTGGAACCAGGAGTACCTCTCCCTCGAGATGACGGTCGGAGTGGTCGACTCGGCGCACGAGGCGATCGCGCACGTCAACGCTCACGGGAGCGGTCACTCGGAGGCGATCCTGACCCGTGACACGAACGCGGCGCGCGCGTTTCAGCTCGGCGTCGACGCTGCATGCGTGTACGTCAACGCCTCGACGCGATTCACTGACGGCGGAGAGTTCGGCATGGGCGCCGAGATCGGCAACTCGACGC
>CAXMLR010000458.1:0-2648 GCA_964194275.1 uncultured Solirubrobacterales bacterium | reverse complement strand
TAAGAGACAGGGCTGGGGCTACGAGAAGTTCGTCAACCGGGCCAACGACTGGGCCATCGTCGGGGTCGCCGCCGTGGCCGGGCGGGGGGCGCTGGCGAAGAGGAGCCACGCCGCGGCGAGCCAGCCCCAACCGACGTGGGGACCGAAGCTCCGAGCGTGCCCGTGGTCCAGGGCCAGGATTCCGAGTAGCCACCCTGGCGCGGTCACGCTCACGAGCGCGAGCACCCCGGCAAGCTGCACCGCGCCCCAGCCACGCCGAGGACCCGAGTCCAATGCCACCGCCGGGAGTTCGCCGATCGCGCCGAGCCCGTCCAGCCGTTCGCTCAGCTCGCCGAGCGTGCGGAAGTTGTAGACGTCGGCGACGGCCACCGCGGGATAGCGCAAGCGCAGGATCGAAACCAGCTTGGCCGCGGCCAGCGAGCTGCCGCCGAGGACGAAGAAATCACTCTCGGGCGCGAACACGTGCGGGCCGAGCTGCTCCTCCCAGCGCTCCGCCAGCCAGGCGGCAGTCCCGCTCAGGGCAACGTCAGCGCCGGATCCGGCCGGAGGCGGCCACGGCAGGGCCTGGCGATCGGCCTTTCCGGAGGCGGTGAGTGGGAGGGCGGGCAGCGGCACGATCATCGGCACCAGCGCGCTCGGAAGCTCGGATGCGAGCCGCCTCCGCACCGCAACGGGATCGACATCCCCCACCACATAACCGACCAGGAGCCGGTTGCCGGAAGCGCTCTCCCGCACGGCTGAGAGGGCATCCACGACGCCAGGAACCGCACGCAGCCTGGCATCGAGCTCGCCGAGCTCGATTCGCCGTCCGCCGAGCTTGACCTGATCGTCGCGGCGGCCGACGAACTGTAGGCCGTGGACTGTCTCCCGGACCACGTCGCCGGTGCGGTAGGCGCGGGCTGAGCCGAGCGCGGGAACCGATTCAAAGCGCTCGGCATCGAGCTCGCGGTCGAGGTAGCGACCGAGGCCGACCCCACCGATCACCAACTCCCCTTCGTCGCCGACGGCCACCGGCTCGCCGTGTGGGTCGACCACCGCCGTCTCCCAGCCGGTGAGCGGCCAGCCGATCGTGATCGGTTCGCCGATGCGGACCCGCGCGGCGGTGCTGACGACTGTCGCCTCTGTCGGTCCATAGGTGTTCCACACCTCGCGATCCTCAGCCAGGCGCCAGCCGAGCGGCTCGCTCGTCGCCTCCCCGCCGAGAATCAACAACCTCACGCCGGCCAGCGAAGCCTCGTCCCACATCGCAGCCAGCGTCGGCACGGTGGAGACGACGCTGACGCGGCGGTCGGCGATCCAGTGGCCGAGCTCGGCTCCGGAGCGAACCAGCGCCCGCGGGGCGGGGAGCAGGGCGGCACCATGTCGCCAAGCCAGCCACATTTCCTCACAGCTCGCGTCAAAGCCCACGGACAAGCCGGCGAGCACGCGGTCCTCGGTGTCGATCGCCCACAACTTGGCCTCAGCGTCCACAAACGCCGAGGCCGCTCGGTGGGAGATCGCGACCCCCTTCGGCGCGCCGGTCGAACCCGAGGTGAAGATCACCCAGGCCTCGTCGGCGGGGGTCAGTGGGCGCAGCGAGCGGCCGGGCTGGGCGAGCATCGAGACCGACAGTCCGTCCTGCACCACCGCGCAGGCCCCGGCGCGGTGGAACAGCTCGAGCGCGCGGGCAGGTGGATCGTCCGCATCAACCGGGACATAGGCCGCCCCGGCGTGGAGGACCCCGAGGATCGCCACATACAGATGCGCGGTTCCGCTCTGCACGCGCACGCCGACTCGATCTCCGGGACCGATGCCGCGGGCCTGCAGCCGCCCGCCCAGCGCCGCGGCGTCGTCGGCCAGCCGCCGATAGCTCAGGGTGCCGTCAGGAGCGTCGATCGCGGTGCGCTGGCCGCAACGCAGCACCGTGGCCGCGAAGATGTCCAATAGCGTCCGCGTAGGTGAGGCCAAGCCGCGCAGCCGGGGGGCCACGGGCGTCGTTGCCGCCCCTATCGCCCCGGTGCCGGCTCCCCTCGGCGGATCCTCTTCTAGCGCCGTGGTAGACATGCCGCTCAGGCAGTCTCTTACGTGCGGTTTAACCGGACTGAAACCGGCCGGGGGGTTCTCGTGGTCGTGCGGTTAGCGGTCGGTTAGCGACCGCCCGCCGGCGCTACTTTCCGGCCGCTGAGGGTTTCACCGCGGCCTCGATCGCCGCCAGCCGATCGTCGATCGCGCTCAGGCGCTGCTCAACCGCGCTCTGCGCTCCGAGGCTGTCGATGCGCTGCTCGAGCCGGTCCAAGCCATCCTCGATTCCCTCGAGCCGCTGCGAAACACCACGCAGACGGCGGGTCAGGCGCTCCAGATCGCTGGCCGACGGCAGGTTCAGCGCACCCATCGCGACCTCCTGGGCTCGCATCGCGCGTTCGCGCGTCTCAAAGGCCCGGGACAGCGCGCCGCTGACCATCGGATTCTCCAGCAGTTCCTGGGCCAACCGGCCGATGGCTTCTTCGCCCTGGCGGGTCATACGTTCCCTCAATCCCTCTTCGTCGCTCATCGTGGCGTTTGCCTCCTGGAGTAGTCCGGCATGCGGCAACCAATCGCCCCCTCGTGTCCCGATTCGGGACATTACCTAGCTAGGGAGCGGCTGCCGGCGCTCGAACAAAGCACCAACC
>CAXMLR010000457.1:0-3698 GCA_964194275.1 uncultured Solirubrobacterales bacterium | reverse complement strand
GGGTTGATCGCGCTGTCGCCGATCGAGCTGCCGGTGATGCAGGAGCCGGCCCCCGCCGCCGCGCCCAGGCCGGTCGGAATGTCGCTGCCGATGGCCTAATTCAGGAGACGGCGCGCAGGCACCGACACAACGGCGTCCCTAGCGCTTGGCGTAATACTTGACGTTGATCTGCGCGTACTTCGTCCACTCGTCCGGGAGCTGGTCCTCGGCGAAGCAGGCGTCGACCGGGCAGGCCTCGACGCACGCGTCGCAGTCGATGCACTCTTCCGGGTCGATGTAGAGCATCTCGACGCTGTCGTAGTCGGGCTCGTCCGGAGTGGGATGAATACAGTCGACGGGGCAGACCTCTACGCAGGAGTTGTCCTTCGTGCCGATGCAGGGCTCTGCGATCACGTAGGCCATAAGTCTTTGAGTCTCTCTGTCTCGTTGCGGGACGGGGAAGCGGACATTCTACGAAGGGCCGAATCGGTTCGCCGTGACCTCGGCCCGATAGCCTCCGCCGCGTGCTGCTCCTGACCGGCGCCACGGGAACGATCGGGCTGCCGCTGCTGCGCCGCCTGACCGCCTCCGGAACCCCCGTCCGCTGCCTGGTCCGCGATCCGCGCCGGCTCGGCTCCGAGCGTGTCCGGGTCCAGATCGCGCTCGGGGATCTGTCCGACCACCTCTCGTTCCGCCACGCGCTGCGCGGTGTCGACACGGTCGTCCACCTCGCGTCGGTGATCCGGGACCAGCCGGGCGGCTCGATCGAGGAGCTGGCGGGCGTCGCCACGTGGCGGTTGGTCGTTGCCGCCGAGCGGGCCGGCGTCGAGCGGTTCGTGTTCTTCTCCGTGCTCGGCGCCTCAACGCGAAGCCGGGCCCGGCTGTTGCGTGCCAAAGCAGTGGCCGAGCGCGCGGTGATGGAGTCCTCGCTCACCCACACGGTGTTCGCGCCGTCGATCGTCTACTCACCCCGCGACGCCTACATGCGGCTGCTCCAGCGCATGTCGCTGTTACCGGCGATGGCGATTCCCGGGGCCGGCCAGGCCGAGTTCCAGCCGATCTGGGCCGAGGACGTGGCTGACTGCGTGCTGGCGACGCTCCCAGGAGGAGACCAGGCCGAAGCCGCCAGCGGCGCTCGCTATGAGCTGGCCGGCCCGGACACCGTGACCCAACGGGAGATCGTCGAGATCGCGCTGCGGTCGTTCCGGCGCAACCGGCCGATCGCCGGGATTCCGATGCCGGTGGTCCGACGCACGCTCAAACTGGTGGAGCTCTTGGGGGGGCCAACCGCCTTCGCCACCTGGGACGAGGCCGAGCTGATGGACATCTCGATGACCGCCCGCCAGGGAACCGCCGACGCAGAGCGGCTCGGCGTCACCCCGCGGCCGATGCGGGCGGTACTCGGCGTGGGCTGAGCCTTCGGTGCGCAGCTCCGTCCGGATACGGGACGCTTCTATGGATTGGGCGCTACAGCGACCCGCCGGGACCACGGCAGTGCGTCCTCCAGCTGCGCCGCGAGCGCCAGCAGCGCAGGTTCGCCCACCGGCCGCCCGATCAGCTGGACCGCGGTCGGCAGCCCGTCCTCGCCGTGGTAGAGGGGCAACGAGACCGCCGGTAACCCCGTTAGGTTGACGATCGCCGTGTACGGCGTGAAGTGGCCCGAGCGGCGGAAGTTGCCCCACGGATCGGGCCCGCGGCCGTGCACGGAGCCGATCGGCACCGGACGCTGCCCGAGCGCCGGAGTCAGGACGGCGTCATAGCCGCCGAGCGCGCGCACGATTGTCCGTCCCACCCCCTCGAGGCGGTCCTGCGCGCTCAGGTAGGCGATCGTGTCCTGGGAGCGGGCGCGCTCCCACAGCGCCCAGGTCAGCGGTTCCACGTCTGCCTCGGCGGGCTCGCGTCTCGCGATCCGGCCGCCGATCAGCGTGGCCAGTGACACGGCCGGCCCGAATGCTCGAGTGAAGTCGGGCAGCAGGTCCCCCGTGGGCCAGGGCGAGGGCATCTCCTCCACGGAATGCCCGAGCGAGGCCAAGAGCTGCGCGGCGTCGTGAACCGCCCGCTCGCATTCTGGATCGAGCTCCGCCCCCGCGAGCGGGGACGCCAGCGTCAGACCGATTCGCAGAGAGCCGAGGCTCCCCACCGAATCCGCGGCCACCGCGCCTCCGAACCCCTCAACCGGCGCCGGCGCCCAGGTCGCGTCGCCGAGCTCATAGCCGGCCAACACGTCGAGCGCGTGCGCGGTGTCGGCGACCGTCCGGGTCAGCACGCCGTCCACGGTCAGGAAGCTCTGGCCGCTGTCGGGCCCGGGCGAGACGCGCCCGCGGGCTGGCTTGAGCCCGACCAGGCCACAGCACGCGGCCGGGACCCGGGTCGAGCCGCCGCCGTCGTTGCCGTGGGCGATCGGCACCATGCCAGCGGCCACGGCAGCCGCGGACCCCCCGCTGGAGCCTCCCGGCGTGCGGTCGAGATCCCACGGATTGCGGGTCGGGCCGAAGCGACGGGATTCGGTGGTCGGCAGGATGCCCATCTCCGGCAACGTGGTCTTGCCGACGATCACGAACCCGGCTTCGCGTAGCCGTCGGACCAGAAACGCGTCATGGCGGGGCACGAAATCGCCGAACAGGTCGCTGCACATGGTGAGCGGCATGCCCGCGACCGGACGATTGTCCTTGACCGCGATCGGGACCCCGGCAAATGGGCGTTCGTCCCCCGGCCCCACCGCATCCGCGGCCGCGAGTGCTCCCTCGTGATCGACGAACGTAAACGCGTTGACGACGGGCTGCCGCTCGTCGATGCGTCGCAGTGACTCCGCCACCAGCTCCGTGGCGCTGAGCTCTCCGGAGCGCACGAGCGAGGCCAGCTCCAGCGCCGGACGGGTCATCAGGTCGGACACCGCCGGACAGCCTAACGCCCTACAAGGGCTAGCCTTCCCGCATCAGATTTCGAAACCGCCGCCCCAGGAGTACGATCAGATGAGCGCGACAGCAGAAGTCAGGTCAGGCCTTGAAGGCGTAGTCGCCTTCGCCACCGAGATCGCGGAGCCCGACCGCGAGGGCGGTGCCCTGCGCTACCGGGGCGTGGACATCGAAGAGCTGGTGGGCAACGTTCCCTTCGAGCACGTGTGGGGCCTGCTCGTCGACGGCAAGCTGGAGCCCGGCATGCCCCCGGCCGAACCGCACCCGCTGTTCGTGCACTCGGGCGACCCCCGGGTCGACGTGCAGGCCGCGCTGGCCATGCTCGCTCCGCAGTGGGGCTTCGGCCGGCTGATCGACATCTCCGACGAAGAGGCGCGGGACAACCTCGCGCGAGCCTCGGTGATGGCACTGTCGTTCGTGGCCCAGTCAGCGCGCGGAGGCGGTAAGCCGCCGGTCCCCCAGCGCGAGGTCGACAAGGCGCGCTCAATCCCCGAGCGCTTCCTGATCCGCTGGCGCGGCGAGGCCAATCCCGATCACGCGAAGGCGATCGATGCCTACTGGATCTCCGCCGCCGAACACGGGATGAACGCTTCGACGTTCACCGCCCGCGTCGTCGCCTCGACCGGCGCCGATGTCGCCGCCGCGCTCAGCGGCGCCGTCGGGGCGCTGTCAGGGCCGCTGCACGGCGGAGCGCCATCACGAGTGCTGAAGATGCTCGACGAAGTCGCGGAGATGGGCGACGCCGAGCGTTACGTCAAGGATCTGCTCGACCGCGGCGAGCGGCTGATGGGATTCGGCCACCGG
>CAXMLR010000456.1:0-5634 GCA_964194275.1 uncultured Solirubrobacterales bacterium | reverse complement strand
CATCGCCCATGGGCGCCCGGTGCGGCTCGTCCAACTCGCTCCGCGCCGAGAGGAGATCCGGGCGGCGTTCCAGCGGCTGTGCGCCGCCATTGCCCCGTCCGTAT
The DNA here is from genome assembly GCA_964194275.1 of uncultured Solirubrobacterales bacterium. Classification (GTDB taxonomy): domain Bacteria; phylum Actinomycetota; class Thermoleophilia; order Solirubrobacterales; family Solirubrobacteraceae; genus Palsa-465. The sequence goes on along the minus strand of CAXMLR010000456.1, from coordinate 5,530 downwards.
CTGCCGGCTCGGGTGCGCGGACGGCCCAGCGTCGCGCTAAGCGGCCTCGGGCATGACCAATGTTCGCCGCCGCTTCAGCACCTGCCGCCGAGGCCGCCAAAGCAGGACGAGCAGCCTGTAGCTGGTCGACATGATCTCAGCGCGGACCCGCACCATCGTGTTGTCGCGGTCCGGCCAGCGACCCTCCCACTCCACCAGTGCGAGCGCCGCGCGACGGGCGCCGGTCACCCAGGGGAAGACTGTCTGGTCAAGCGTATGCGGCCACAGGTCGGGCCGTTCGAAGGTCTGCTCCCAGACCGGCGAACAGATCGCCTCGTAGCGGCGGTACGCTTCCGGATCGGCGCTGCACGGGGAGACGTCGAGCACGATCGCGGCGACGGGCAGCCGATGAAACTCGGCGTAGCGACGGAGGCTCGCCTGGATGGAGGCACCGAATAGATCTGCGAGCGCGGTGACCGCGGCCAGCCCGACCTCGTAGTCGTGAGCCACCCGCGTGAAGAGCTCGCGCTGAAACATCATTTCCGACCCGGCCTGGTTCGCCCCGCGCTCCCACTCGACCTTCGTGAGCCAGGAGAGGGTGCTGTAGTCGTCAGCGTGGGCGGCAGCGTTCTGCGAGGGCAGAATCGCGTGGCCAACCTCGTGCAGGGCTCGGAAGCGGCGGCGGCCCTCGTGCGTGATACCAGGGTTCACGAACACCTTTCGGCGCCTGCGATCGAGAACTGCATGAACCTTCCCGCGGAGGGCTCGGATCGCGGAGCGCAGGTAGGCAGGCGCCTGGTCGATCGTGCTGTCCTTGAACAGCTCGTCGCCGCCGCGGCTGAGGTTGGCCGCCGCGATTAAGTCCTCGACCGGGGTCGGCACCTGGTCTCGCAACTCGGCGAGACGCAGCAACCGCTCTGTGGCGTGCACGACCTCGTCGCTGTTCCCGAGGTCGCGCAGCATGGGCTACTCGATCCCGCTCGCTTTGCGGTGCCGATACCAGTCGAGGTACTCAAGCAACTTGGTGGCCTCGTCTTCTGTGAGGTGTTCGCTGGACAGTGCATAAGCGAGGACGTTGCCGTCCTTCACACGGGAGGCGTCGCCGTTGGGAACGGCGTAGCCGGCGAGCGCCATGAGCTCGCTGTAGGGGATGGCGAGCTCTCCGCCGAGGGCGTGGAGCACGTTGGGCGAGGGCTTGCCGACCTGGTTGCGCTCGAGCTTCTGGAGGTAGGCGGCGGTGATGTGCGCTTCGTCCGCGACGGACTTGAGCGAGCGATCGGCGCGCGCTCGGCGTAGCCGCCAGCCGAGTGTGCCCGGCTGAGGTGGTGCTGGCGGTGTTGGCATGCGCGTACATATACCACAGTTTACGGCGTCAACCATCTGTGTATACTGTAGTTGATGTCGTACACCAACGATGAAAGGAGCCGATGTTGAGCCCTCCCGCCCCGCAGCTCACGCAGGTCAAGGTCGTGGTCACGTTCCCCCTCGGCACCGGCCGGCCGTACGCGGCGACCGAGCCTGAGGACACGACGGTCCTCACCGTTCGTCACGCCGCAATGCAGCACTTCGGGGTCCACGAGGAACCGGGAACGCGCTACTTCCTGACGTTCGGTCCTCACCACGACGAGGTGGCCGACGATCGGACTCTGGAGTCGCTCGAGGACGAGCACGACAGGTCTGACGAGAACACCTTGAAGTTCACTCTCGTGAAGGAGCTGATCCAGGGGTGAGCCTTGACCTCGAGAGCAAGCTCAATCTCGAAGCGGACGCCAAGGCGGTCGCCGTGCTGCTGACAGAGCACGGCGGTCGCTTGCTCGCCGACCCCGAGGACCACGAGAGCTACTGGCTCGAGCTGGTCCCAGCGCGCGACCCGGGCGAGATGTACGTCGCGCGGCTGATCTGGTCGGCTTACCCCGGGGCGCCACCGTCGGTCAAGTTCGCTACCAAGGTGGGCGGCCGCGTCGATGTCACCGGCGCGTGGCCGATGGTGCCCGGCTTCCGCCCGACATCGTTCGATATCTGCATGCCCTTCACGGAGGAGGGCTTCAACGTTCATCCGGAGTGGCGCAGTGGTGCCGAAGGGTGGAGGAATACGGGCAACCCGTTCATCTACATCGCCTCCACGCTCCAGCGTCTGCTCGACACCCGCTACGCGGGCAGGCATCAATGAGCCCTTTCTCGATCAGCACCGCCAGCGTGACGACCGTCCTCACGGAGGTGGCCGCCTGGGGTGCCGAAGACGTCGAGACCGGCGGCTTCCTCCTCACTGACCACGAGGGCGCGATCACCGTGGCGGCGCTCAGCGGCGCGGCGGGTATCCGGCGTCGCCGCTCCCAGTTTGTCGTCTCCGGCCGCGCGATCGCCGTGCTGTTCGCATACGCCGACGCGTCCGGCTACGCCGTCCGCGCTCAGTTCCACAGTCACAAGGGGGGCGCGTTCCTGTCCCGGAGCGACCTGAGGCACGGCTTCAGTGTCGACGGCTTCGTGACCACTGTGCTTCCTAGCTACGCCGCTCCCCCGGGAGACGCGAGGGCGTGGGGCTGGTGGAGGTATCTCGGCGGGTGGGTCCGCATAGCGCCGCCGGTCATAAGCCCGGGCGACACGCTCGTCGTGCGCTTCGACGAAGACGGTGTCCATGAGGGCTGAACACTCCCGCGGTCTGCGTCTGGCGGCCGAGGCCACGGGCGAGTCCGAGAGCCGCTTGGAGCGGCGGCTGAACCAGGCGGCAGTGTCCGTCTCGGTCGACCCAACTCTGCCGGGCGCCGTCCGCGTAGCGACCTTTCTGCTCGAAACCCTGCGGCGCGGACCCGGTCATCTCAATCTAGACCCCACCGGGCTGCAAGAGCCCGCAGTAGTGTCAATCGTGTCCGCGGCCGGCGGGGTAGCCGTTGATGCCACCGTTGCAGTTGGCGCCGCGCCGCCCAATGCCGTGCTCGTGCATGTCGGCCGCGTGGCCCCCGCTGGCACGATCTGCGTCCTGGCCGACTCGCACGGGGTCCGGCTCGCGACCAGCGGGCAACGGCTCGCTCAGCGGCGCTCTCCTTCGGCGCTCGGGATCGCATACACCGCGGCGATCGCCGCGACCGAGTCGTTCAAATACACGGCCCAGATCGGCGCGGCACGATGCGTCCGTCACAGGGAGCTCGCGTTCTGCCCCGTCATTCTGAGCGACGACCTGACCGCCGCGGGGATGCTGCCCGAGCGCACGACCCTCCACCTGGGCGTCATCGGCACCGGCGCGATCGGCACCGCTCATGCACGCATTCTGGGCGGGCTCGATCTCGCCGGCTCCTACGCGCTGCTGGCGGACCCTGAGACCTTCGACCGGGAGAACGTGGGCACGTACAGCCTTGGCACGATCGCCGACGCCGACACCAAACGCCGGAAGGTCGATCTCTCGTCCGCCGCAATGCACGGCTGGCTTGTTGATAAGCAGCACGGCCCGGTCACCGTCGCGATCGCAAAGATCGATGCCGGCGAGCTGCCTTGGCCTGCTCTCGTCCTATGCGGCCTAGACTCGATCGAGGCACGTCACGAGGCCCAGGGTCTGTGGCCTGACAGGCTGATCGACGCAGCCACCGGCGACACCAGCGTTGGCATTCACGAGATCGTTCCCGGCGGACCCTGCATGCGCTGCCTCATGCCCGCGCCCGACGCGAGCGGCTCTGCCGCCCTCGCGCTCGCCCAAGAGCTCGGGCTGCCAGTCGAGCTGGTCATGCGCGGTGACATCGATCTCAACGAAGCGCACCTCGCTGAGCTCACGGTCGAGCGGCGCGCGCGTCTTGCGCCGTTCGTCGGCAAGCCGATCTGCGGACTGGCCAGCGCTTTCGGCCTCACAGGCGACTCCGCCGAGACGTACAGGCCGTCGGTGCCGTTCGTGTCGCAGCAGGCGGCATCCCTTGGGGTCGGGCGCTTGATCGCGGCCGTAACCGGCGTTGGCAACATGCCCAACGTCATCCAGTACAACACGCTGATCGGCCCGCAGTCGATGACGCGGCTGCATCGCCGCCCAACACCCGAGTGCTACTGCCAGCAGCGTGGCGCGACGATCGAAATCGTGCGGAGTAGTCGCCGCGCTCGCGCGCGTCGCGCCTAGGTGATGACCGTCGTCACGTTACTTTCCGGCGATCATCAGCGCGCCAACCGCCCCGGCCGCAGCATTCCGGCACTCGACTTGCGCAGGCGCTCGGTCGAGCGTGGCGCACAGAACCTCGACAATCTCAGTGCCCTTCTTCGTACCGGCATAGTTGGCGAGCCTCTGGCGTGAAAGCTGCGAGATCTCGATGCCGTCGGGGCGGCTGGCCGCCGCCAGCACAACCCCCTCGGCGTGGTGAGCCAGCACAGCGTTCGCCGACGTGCGCGCGATCTCCGAGGGCTTGAGCACGAGTAGATCGGGCTGCGCCTCCGCGATCACCCCCTCGGTGCGCCCCCACAGCTCGCCGAGCTGGCCCGGCTCACCCTGGTCGGCGGGTGCCGAGAAGCTGTCGCTGCCAATCAGCGTGCGGTCGTGAACCCACGCGAAGCCGACCATGTAGCGGCCCGAGACGATCCGGACATACGCACCGAGCGCAATCACGAGGGCTAGCTTATGCGGCATGGCCACACCCCGTCTGCCAGTGATCCACAATGGCCGCTACCCACTCATCCGCCGTGTGGGCAGCGGCAGCTTTGGCGAGGTATGGCTGGCCCACGACGTGTTGCAAGGCGACGAGGTCGCGATCAAACTACTCGCGCCAGACGTGCTGCTCGACGCAGCGCTGCTAGAGGCACAGGTACTGACTCGGCTTCGCCGACACGAGCGCGTCGTGACGATCCGCAATATCGAGCTCTCGCCCCCCGTGCCGTTCATCGCCATGGACTACATGTCCGGTGGCTCCGTCGGCGACAGGCTCATCGCCGGCGACGTTAGCCTGCTCGAGGCCGTCCGCTGGACACGCGAGGGACTCGACGGGCTCGCGCACGCTCACGACGAGCAAGTCCTTCATCGCGACCTCAAACCCGACAACCTCCTCCTCGACGCGAATGGGCGGGCCGCGCTCGCGGACTTCGGCATTGCCGAGGACACCATGCGCAGCCTGCTCGTCATGCCCCACGTCTACCTACCCCACGTCGCGCCAGAGTTGCTCACCGGTGCTCCGAGCTCACGCGCGTCCGACATATTTGCGATGGGGTGCACGCTCTACCGCTTGCTCACCGGCGAGCTTCCCTTCGCCCGCCCGAGCGGCGCGGCGGCCGGCTTGTTCACCGCGCCGCACCGCCTGAGCCCGCAGATTCCGATGTCGCTCACCCGCGTCGTCTCGACAGCGCTCGATGTCGACCCTACCGACAGGTACGACGATGCCCGGGCGATGCTGGGCGCGCTGACGAAGTGCAACCTGTCTCACTGCTGGACACGCTCTGATCAGCCGGGCGATTTGGAGACGTGGACCGCCGATGTTGCGGACGGCACCTACGTGCTGCGGGTGACTCAGCGAGTGACAGGCGATTTTCTCGTGGCGGTCACCCGCGATATGGGCAAGGGCGCCCGCCACACGTACAAGCAGACGTTCAA
>CAXMLR010000455.1:0-2342 GCA_964194275.1 uncultured Solirubrobacterales bacterium | reverse complement strand
GCACCTGGCTGTCCAGACGCTGCTGGTCGGCGCGGCGGCGCTGCTGCCGTTCGCGGTCTGGCTTTCACCCCATGGCGGCGTCGTGAGCGTCGAAGTCCTGCTGGCTGGTGCGGCGGTGACGCATCTGCTGTTCGTCGCCGCCGAGGTCACCCTCACCCACCCGACCGCCCACGCTCACCTCGCGACCGAGGAGATGACCAAGGGCCGCTTCGCGGCGTTCTTCTGGCCTGGCGTGGCGCTGGTCGCCGCAGCCTTTGCCGCACCCTGGATCGGCGTGCTGGCCACGCCGTTGGCGCTCGCTGGGCTGCTCGCCCACGAGCACGCCTACGTCCAGGCCGGCCAATCGGTCCCGCTCGCCTGAGGAGAAGAGCGTGGCCGATGACCTGAGCGAACCGGACCTCGACGCCCTCGGAACCAGGGTGTCGGTGACTCGCGAGTCAGTTGAAGCTCGCGGAGAGACCTTTTATCAGGGCGCGAGTAAGTATCTGCTCGCGGGTTTTCCTCCCAAGGAGCGTTGGGATGACTGGGTGGAGCTTGACTCGCGCGCGTGGCCCAAGCAGGTCGAGCACCGGTCGATGCTCGTCCCGACCACGTGTTTTAACTGCGAATCGGCCTGTGGCCTGCTCGCCTACGTCGACCGCGAGAGCCTGCGGGTCCGCAAGTTCGAGGGAAACCCGGAGCATCCCGGCTCGCGGGGCAGAAACTGTGCCAAGGGGCCCTCGACGATCAACCAGATCACCGACCCCGACCGAATCCTGTATCCCCTCAAGCGCGCCGGCGAACGCGGCGAGGGCAAGTGGGAGCGCGTCGGCTGGGATGAGGCGCTTGACGCGATCGGTGCCCGCCTGCGCCAGGCGATCATCGAGGAGCGCCAGAACGAGATCATGATCCACATCGGCCGTCCCGGCGAGGACGGCTACACCGAACGCGTGCTCGCCAGTTGGGGGGTGGACGGCCATAACTCGCACACCAACGTGTGCTCTAGCGGAGGCCGCACGGGATTTCAGTTCTGGACCGGGATTGACCGTCCGAGCCCCGACCACGCGAACGCCAAGGTCATCTACCTGATCAGCTCGCACCTGGAGACCGGGCACTATTTCAACCCTCACGCCCAGCGAATCACCGAGGCGCGCGCCAACGGGGCGAAGGTGGTCGTGCTCGACACGCGTCTCTCGAACACGGCGACGCACGCCGACTTCTGGCTCTCGCCGCGACCGGGTAGCGAAGCGGCGATAAACCTCGCGATCGCGCGTCACATCATTGCGACCGGGCGCCATGACCGTGAGTTCATCCGGCGATGGTGGAACTGGGAGGAATACCTCGCGGCGCGGCGGCTCGATCTTCCGGCGGACTTTGCCTCCTTCGAGGAGGCCCTGCACGCCGAGTACGCGCAGTTCAGCTTTGAATATGCGGCGGCCGAGTCGGGGATCGACGCCGGAACGATCGCTGAGGTCGCTGAGGTCGTGGCACAGGCCGGAACGCGCTTTGCCTGTCATTCGTGGCGCTCAGCATCGGCGTCGAACCTCGGCGGCTGGCAGGTGTCGCGCACCGCGTTCTTCCTCGCCGCGCTGCTTGGCGCAGTAGCCACCGAAGGCGGAACGTTCCCCAACGCCTACAACAAATTCGTCCCGAAGCCGATCCACACCCCTCCGCACCCCGGCGTCTGGCAGGAGCTGTCCTGGCCGCTTGAGTTCCCGCTCGCCCAGAACGAGATGTCGTTCCTGCTTCCACACTTCCTCAAGGACGGCCGCGGCCGGCTGGACACCTATTTCTCGCGCGTCTACAACCCCGTGTGGACCAACCCCGACGGCCTGAGCTGGATGGAGGTTCTCAGCGACGAGGAGAAGGTCGGCTGCTACGTGGCGCTCACTCCCACCTGGAACGAGTCCGCCTACTTCGCCGACTACGTCCTGCCGATGGGACATAGCTCAGAGCGACACGACACACACTCCTATGAGCAGTACGACGGACAGTGGCTCGGGTTTCGCCAGCCCGTCCTGCGCGCGGCGAGAGAGCGGCTCGGCGAGACGATCACCGACACCCGCCAGGTGAACCCCGGAGAGGTGTGGGAGGAGAACGAGTTCTGGATCGACCTGTCGTGGCGGATCGACGCGGACGGCAGCCTGGGTATCCGCCAGCATCACGAGTCACGCGCCAACCCCGGACAGAAGCTCACCGTCGAGGAGTACTACGCGTGGATGTTCGAGCACTCCGTGCCCGGCCTGCCCGAGCGAGCAGCCCAAGAGGGCCTGACCCCGCTTCAGTGGATGCGCCGCTACGGGGCGTTCGAGATCACCCGCGAGCAAGGCGCACTGTATGAGCGCGAGGTCCCCGCAGCCGAG
>CAXMLR010000454.1:0-3003 GCA_964194275.1 uncultured Solirubrobacterales bacterium | reverse complement strand
GTCATGTAGAGGATCAGCGGGGGCACGGTGTACATCTCGTCGATCGTCGAGAACGGTCGCACCCCAACCGACGCTCGCACCGCGTTCAGACTGGGGAAACAGGCACGCTGAACCGATCGTGTCAGCATCGGTCGCAGCGCTCGGTCACGCAGGCGGTCAAGCGGGCCCGCGGGCGGTTTGAGGCCGGGCCCGAACGGCGGCGCGTCCCGCGAGGACAGCGGCATCGGGTAGGGGAACCATTGGGACCATGGTCCGCCCCAGGCTTCGGCCACCGCGGTGGCCCCCCAGCTCATGGCATCGACCAGGATCGCGTCAGGGCGCTCCTCGTCGATCGCGGCGCGCATGTCTGCGACCTCGTGCTCGGCCCGAAGGCCAAACTTCGCCATGCCACGTTTCATCTTTCCCAGCGGGGTGCGCGCGCGGTAATCGTCATGCTGGAGCTCCTCGATCGCGCGGGAGATCGGCCGCGCCGCGAACCCGCGCTCGCGCACCAGCGAAACCTGCGAAGCCAGCGTGCAGACCGCGATCGAATGGCCGCGGCGATCCAGCTCATCGAGAATCGGCACCAACGGGTAGAGATGCCCGCGCGCGGGCGAGGTGTAGGCAAGGACTTTCACGTTTCCTCCTGGAGAAGCCTGGTGATTGCCTGAATCAGAATCGCTCGCACCTCAGAACGTGCAAGTCCGAGGTCGTGAGACCACACCCACCACGCCTGCACGTCACACAGCGCGATCAGCGCCGCACGACAGCGCGCTCGCGACCGTCCGCGCCGCCGGTCCAGCCAGGCTCCGAAAACGTGGTCGACCCACTCGTAGTGCAACTCTCGGGCGATGCAACCCAGCTCCGTCACGGCCTTGCTGGCGCCCCCGGTGCCAATCATCATGGCCCGCTCGCCGACCTGCTCGTAGTGGTCGAGCAGGGTCTCGACGGCTCCAGCCACATCATCAGTCGGCGCCTCCCAGCGCTGATCGCGAACGCGATGAAACGCGCGTCCGAGCATCTGCTCGAGCAGGCCCTGCTTTGAGCCGAAGTGCCGCAGCAGCGTCTGCTTGGTCACGCCGGCGCTCAGCGCCATCTCCATCAGTGAGACCTGCTCCCAGCCACCGGAGAAGAACGCCGCCTCGGCCGCATCGATCAGCAGATCGCGAGTGTGCTCCTGTGCCCGTGCGCGCGCGACCTGGACATACGTCCGTCCGCTCTCGGCACCTGCCATATTACCAACGGTAACGTGAAAATCTGCCGCGGTCAACCCTCCGTGGACGGCGCCCGGTTACCGGGCTGTGAGCAGCTGCCGCACCGAATCCTGGAATGCGCTCGTCGTGAAGCACTGAGGCTCCGCGAACTCCTCCATCGCCAGCGAGTGATCCCACGATGCGTCGGCGGCGGCACGGAGCAATGGTTTAGTCATGGCGATCGCATGCGCCGGAAGCGCGGCAATCCGCTCGCACCAGGAGTCGGCCTGGCCCAAGAGCTCTTCGTGTGCAACCACCTCGTGGACGAGACCGAGCTCGCGTGCCCGCCGAGCGTCAAGTTGCTGACCGCCGGCGTAGAAGGCGAACGCACCTTGATAGCCGAGGCGGCGCGTCAATGCCCACGAGGTCCCGACCTCCGGCAGCAGTCCAAGGCGTCCGAAGGCCGGGACGATCTGGGCCCGTTCGGAGGCAATCACGAGATCGCAGGTGAGCGCCCAAGCGAGGCCCACCCCGGCCGCCGGCCCGTTGAGGGCGGCGATGAAGGCTGTGTCGCTGCGAGCGATGAGCCGCGCGACGGCTCCGAACTCATACCGGATCCAGCGCCAGATGTCGGTCGCGCCCTCAGCTGAGTCCAGTGCCGACGGTGTCTGCTCCATCATCCGCAGGTCGCCGCCGGCCGAGAATCCCGGGTCGGCGCCGGTCAGGACGATCGCGCGGACCGCCCGATCGGCCACCAGCGCCTCTAGCGCTGCCCTGAGCTGGGCGACCAACGGCGCGCTGAGCACGTTCAGCTTGCCCGGGTCGTCCAGGGTCACGACAGCGCGATCGGTTCGGCGCTCGACGCGGACGAATCGTTCGGGATGTTCGCGTCCGTTGGCGATGAGGTCGTCGTAGAAGGTCATGCCGGCTCCTTGAGCGAGTTCCAGGCGGCCTGGGAAAGGGTGTTGGCGACGCTGGCGGGAGCCCTCTTGGCCTGTCCCGTCAGCCAATGTCTGGTGTATTCCTGCGCAGGGCCGAGCCACAGCGCGTGGATCACGTCAAACGGGAGCGATCGCAGCGCCCCGTAGTGCACATGGGTCTGCCACCAAGCCAGCACCTCGGCGAAGAAGCGGCGGTTGTGATCGCGGAGCGCCGGACCGTCCGGGCGATGTCCGAGCAGGATGCTCGCCGCGGTGCGGTGGCCGCTCACCCAGCGAAGGTAGAACCGTACCCCTGCTTCGATTCCGGCCTCCGCGGTCGGCTGGGTACGCAGCTCGGCCAGAAAGCCGCCCTGAAACTGCTCGGTCAGGTCGATGTACAGGCCGTCTAGAAGCGCTGCCTTGTCGGCGAAGTGGTGGTACAGAGCGCCGACGCTCACCCCCGCCTCCCGGCGGATGTCATCGAGGCTGACCGCGACAGGACCATCCGCTCCGAACCGGATCAGCGCGGCGCTCAGCAGCCGTTCCCGGGCGGACGAGCTCGGCCGCCGGGGAACGGAGCGCTGTCGCGACTGCAGCGAAGGCTGGCTCATGCGAGCATTCATCTTCTCATACCGAGCAATCCTCGGTATGAGAATCGCGGTGGGCGTCTAGCGAAGCGGGCTCGAAGGTCCGCGGTTTCGCTGGGTCACCCGGGGTGTCGCAGGTTGTTCCAGATCAGCGGCCATGATCGGCGTGCACCCGCGATATCGGCGGACGGATCCTCATCGCGTCTAGGCCCTCGGCACGGAGCCGGGGACGATCACCGCCCCGCGTCCGTCCGCAGCGAGGTCCGACCGCACGCGGGGATCCACCGGCGCAGACGGCTCCTGGACGTCCGCGAGCGTCCGCAC
>CAXMLR010000453.1:0-2661 GCA_964194275.1 uncultured Solirubrobacterales bacterium | reverse complement strand
GGTTGGTGCTTTGTTCGAGCGCCGGCAGCTGGCCGCTAACTTCGCTCCGGTGGCGCCACCCAGGGGCTCAGCGCGGTGCGCGCCCAGTCGGGGATCGGCGCCTTGGCCATCGTCTCCAGGCTTACGAGCACATGCCGCAGGGTCCCGTGGGCAACCGATTCCTCGCCACGCCAGAGCCGGTGTGCGGTGAGGATGCTGGTATCGCCGAGTTTCTCGATCGCCACCTCCAGCGTCAGCTGATCGTCGAACCGAGCCGCGCGCTCGAACCGGATCTGCGCCTCGGCCACGACCAGGTCACGTCCCTTGTCCGTCATTGCCTTGTAACTTCCGAACGCGGCACGCCAGAGCTCGGTCATGCTGATGTCGAAGTAGGAGAGGTAATTCGCGTTGAACACCACTCCCTGGACGTCGCACTCCGAGTAGCGAACTCGCAGGTCGTGGCGGAAGGGCTCGGACAAGCCTTCAGCCGCCGCCCCTGAGCACGAACCCACGCTCGGCGAGATCCTCCACCGCGTCCTCAAAGGCGGCAAAGTCACGGCGCAGTAGCGCTTCGATCGGACGCCCGCGCGGCCCACTGGCGCGGACCCAGCGCTGCAGGAGCGCCGCGCCGGCACGTTGCTCTGACTCGTCAAGCAGGCCGAGCAGGATCGGCAGCTCCGCGCGGTGCTCGATCTGGCCTGAGAGCAGGGTCAGCGGATCGACCGCGAGCACCCGACAGAGCTCGTCTTCGTCCAGCCCGAGCACCTCCATCAAACGCGCCGCCCGCTGGCTCTGGACGTTCACGATGGTCGCGGTGAGGACGGGCTAGAACAGCTGGTTCTCGCCACCGAAGACATCGCTCACCGAGCCATCGGTGAAGATCTGGCGGATCGAGTTGGTCAGCAGGTCGGCGCACGACAGGACGCGGACGTTCTCCGGCGCGCCGGCCGGCAGCGGCAGCGTGTCGGTGACGACGATCTGCTCGAACCGCGCCGCGGCGAGGTTCTCCCACGCGTTGCCCGAGAAGACGCCGTGGGTGGCGGCTGCGTAGACGCGGGTGGCGCCGGCGTCGTATACCGCGTCGGCGGCGGCCTTGAGCGTTCCCGCCGTGTCGATGATGTCGTCGACGAGCACCGCGGTCTTGCCGGCCACGTCGCCGATCACGTAGTTGATCGCCGCCACCTGCTGAGCCGGGCGTTCCTTGTTGAGGATGGCCAGATCGGCGCCGATCTCGGCCGCGAATTTCTTGTTCAGCTTGACGCGGCCCGCGTCCGGCGCGACCACGACCAGGTCCTCGAGCCTGAGATCGGCGAAGTACTGAGTGAGCATGAACAGCGCGGTCATGTGATCGCATGGCTTTTGGAAGAAGCCCTGGATCTGGCCGGAGTGCAGGTCCATGGTCAGGATCCGGTCGATCCCCGCCGCCTCGAGCATCCGCGCGACCAGCCGCGCGGTGATCGGTTCACGCGGCGCCGACTTCTTGTCCTGGCGCGAGTACCCGTACCAGGGCGTCACCGCGATGACCCGATGCGCCGACCCGCCGACGGCGGCGTCGATCATCGCCAGTAGCTCGAACAGGGCATCGTTCGTGGTCAGCCCGGCCGCAAGATTGCCACATGTCGGCTGGACGATGAACACGTCCGCGCCGCGCACCGATTCCTCGAGGCGGCAGTACACCTCGCCGTTGGAGAACGTCTTCAGCGTCATTCCACCCAGCTGGACATCGAGCTTTGCCCCGATCTTCGCGGCCAGCTCAGGATTCGCCCGGCCCGAGACCAGCATCAGCCGCTTGTCGTAATCCACGTGCAATTCGGTGCTGGGCACGGTCTGCGTGTGGAGCACGCTCATGGTCTGGGCGAGTCTACGCCGGGGTGGGGACGAAACCTGATCATCGCTTCACCGCTCAGAGCGCTTGTCCTCGTCCGCTGCCTCGCGCTGCTGGCGGCGCTCGGAGTAGCCCACGATGTTCGACTGGCGTGCCCGCGCGACCCCGAGCGCCCCAGCGGGAACGTCGTGACTGATCACCGACCCGGCGGCGGTGAAGGAATCGTCACCCAGGCTCACCGGCGCGATCAGAGTTGTGTCCACGCTCGTCTTCACGCGCGCGCCGATCTTCGTGCGGTGTTTGCGGTAGCCGTCGTAGTTGGCGGTGATCGTCGCCGCGCCGAGGTTCGTGCCTTCGCCGATCTCGGCGTCACCGATGTAGGAGAGGTGCGGAATCTTCGAGCCCGCACCGAGGTCCGAGTTCTTGACCTCAACGAACGTGCCGACCCTTGAGCCGGCACGCAGCAGCGTGCCTGGGCGCAGGTAGGCGAACGGGCCGACGCTGACCTTGTCCCCGACCTCCGCGCCGGTGCTATACGCATGCACGAGTTTCGCCTCGTCGCCGACCTGTGTGTCGATCAGCGTGGCGTGCGGGCCGACAACGCAGCGCGCGCCGATCCGGGTCGCGCCGTGCAGGCTGGAGAACGGCGCGACGACGGTGTCCTGGCCGACCTCCACGTCGGCGTCGATCACCGTGGCGAGCGGATCGATGATCGTCACCCCGCTCAGCATCAACCGCTCGTTGATCCGCCGTTGCGCGATCGCCGTGACCTCGGCCAGGCCAACGCGGTCGTTGATGCCCAGCGTCTCGGTCGGATCGCCGAGCTCATGGGCCAGAACCGTTCGCTCGTGCTCGCG
>CAXMLR010000452.1:0-4208 GCA_964194275.1 uncultured Solirubrobacterales bacterium | reverse complement strand
TATCAGGTGATCGGCGGGACGAAGTTCTACGAGCGCGCGGAGATCAAGGATGCGATCGCCTACCTGACCGCGATCGTCAACCCGCAGGACGTGGGCGCGTTCACGCGGATCGTCAATTCCCCCAGGAGGGGGATCGGGTCGACGTCGCTCTCCCGCGTGCTCGCCTTCGCCAACACGATGGGCATGTCGATCTGGGACGCCGCATCGGAGCCCGAGCAGGTACCCGGTCTCGGACCTGCCGCGATCAAGGCGATCCGGAGATTCATGGCGACGATGCACGTCCTCCGCGAGCGGGCGCGATCGGGTGCGTCGGTGGCGGAGCTGCTACGGGAGACCCTGCAGGAGACGGGCTACCTGGAGGCGCTCGAGGCCGAGCGGACGATCGAGGCGCAGGGCCGCGTCGAGAACCTGCAGGAGCTGGTCAACGTCGCCGTCGAGTACGACTCCTCCGAGGTGGCCGCGACGGCGGATCCGGACGAGGCGCCCCTGCCCGCCTTCCTCCAGCAGATCGCCCTGATCGCGGACGCGGACGGGCGCGAGGACGACGACGGTCTGGTGACCTTGATGACGCTCCACAACGCCAAGGGCCTCGAGTATCCGATCGTGTTCATCATCGGCTGCGAGGAGGGGGTCTTCCCGCACTCCCGTGCGCTCGACGAGGGTGGCCTCGAGGAGGAGCGGCGGCTCTGTTACGTCGGCATCACCCGGGCCGAGCGTGACCTCTACGTCACCTACGCGCGGACGCGCACGGTGTTCGGGGCGCGCAGCTTCGGTGCGCCGAGCCGGTTCATCGGCGAGATCCCGGCCGCGCTGACCGACCGCGAGGAATACATGTCGCGGCGCGGACTCGGCGCGCTGGGCGGATTCCGGGCGCGGGCCACGTCCTGGGCCGCGACGACCCTGCCCGCCTCCGCCGACCGGGACGAGCCCACGCTCGTCGCCTACCGGATGGGGGACGACGTCGTCCATCCCAGCTTCGGCGAGGGCGTGGTCACAGGGCTCGAGCCGGGCGGCATCGTCGTGATCCGCTTCAGCAAGGATCGCTCGGAGCGCAAGCTGGTGGCAGACCTCGCCCCGATCACCAGGCGAGACACCAGCCCGGAGCGAGGCATCCTCTAGCGTGCACGGAATGAGCGCGAGGATCATCGACGGGAAGGCCGTCGCGGCGCGGGTACGGACAGAGGTGGCCCAGGAGGTCGCCGAGGTGTCCGAACTGATCGGCCGCCCACCCGGGCTGGCCACGATCCTCGTGGGCGAGGATCCGGCTTCGGCGATCTACGTCGCCAACAAGCGCCGGGCCTGTGGCGAGGCGGGAATCGCCGATCATCACCGCCACCTCGATGCGCGTGTCTCCCAGGACGACGTCGCGGCTCTGATCGAGGACTGCAACGCGAATCCGGAGATTAGCGGCATCCTGCTGCAGCTCCCGGTCCCAGCTGGACTCGACGGCGCTGCACTGACCGGCGGGATCGCGCCCGAGAAGGACGTTGACGGTCTCACCCCGATCAGTGCGGGCCGCCTGGCCCAGGGGACGCCCGGCCTGCGGCCCTGCACCCCGCTCGGCGTGATCGAGCTACTGGACTCCTACGGCGTGGCGCTGGAGGGAGCGGAGGCCGTCGTCGTCGGGCGCTCGGATCTGGTCGGCAAACCCGTCGCTGCGCTGCTGCTGGCGCGCAACGCGACGGTGACCGTCTGCCACTCCCGGACCCATCACCTGGCCGCGGTCTGCAGGCGCGCTGACGTCCTGGTCGCCGCGGTCGGACTTCCGCGGCTGATCGGCGCCGAGCACATCAAAGCGGGGGCGGCGGTGATCGATGTGGGCATGAACCGTCTCCGGGATGGCCTGGCTGGAGACGTGGACTTCGACGCCGCGAGCGAGCGGGCTGGGCTGATCACGCCGGTGCCCGGGGGCGTCGGCCCGATGACCATCGCGATGCTGCTCCGCAACACCGTTAACGCGGCTCGGTTGCAGCACGCGCTCGCGGACGCCGTGCGCTAGCCGTGTCCTCCGGTGAGGAGCCGCGGGCACCAACCGCAACGCCGGACGCGCCGACCACGGTGGATTCGCTGGCGGCGCCGCCATCACCCGCACCGACATCGGACTGGCAGCCGGTCAGACGGGTCACCCCGCGCCTCCATACCGGAGAGCTGATCAGCGCCAGCAGCGCGCTGGCGCTGGCGCCGATCATGTTCGCCGCCGAGTGGTACGGAAAGGTCAGCGTGCCGCAGGTGCGCCGTTCGGGAATCACCGGCGCAGAGAACGCCTGGAACGGGATGTCGCTGCTGCGGTGGCTGATGCTGGCGACGATTCTCGTGGCCCTCGGGGCCGTGGTGCTGCACGCGCGCCAGCGTGGACATGGTACGAGGACCGCCACCGGCGCTCCGGTGGCGGCACTCGGCACGCTCGCGGCGCTGTTGCTGGGCTACCGGGTGCTGATCAACCCTCCGAGCGCGAGCACGGTGGTGGATGTCAAGCTCGGCGCGTTCCTGGGACTGCTCGCGACGATCGGCGTCGCGCTCGGAGGGTTCGAGTCGCTGCGTGAGGAGCGGGCGCACCGCGACGAGGTCGTACACCGATCCAGAAACGCGCGTTCTCTCGCATCCGGCCTACCCGAGCGGTAGGCTGGCCACAACCGCGAAAGGCTCGCCGCGGGGAGGAGGGCCGAGACGGACCTAGAACAGTGAGCCAAACATGGTGACTACCTCTGGAGGGACCAGTGAACCTGGATAACGTCGCACGAGAAGACTGGATCGTGGGCGGCCTCGCGCTGCTGCTGGCAATCTTTTTGTTGATCCTTCCGTGGTTTGACCTGAGCGTTGGGCCCTTCTCGGCCTCGTTCTCGGCCACTAGCGCCCCCGACGGCTGGCTCGGCATCCTCGCGTTCATCGCCGCCTTGGCCGTGGTCGTGGACCTCGCGATCGAGCGGTTCTCGCCGCAGACCCAGGTTCCGGTCATCAAGACGCGTGCCAACACGCGCTTCATGCTCGCGCTCGCCGCGGCTGCGTTCGTGGCGCTGAAGTTCCTCTTCCACATCCACTTCAGCCTGTTCGGCTGGGGCTTCTACGTCGATGTGATCGTCGTCGCGGCACTCGTGTACTTCGCCATGCAGGTCCGCAGCGGGACGGTGCCCGGGGGGGTCGGCCGTCCTGGCCGCCCTGCCCGCCCGGTTGCGTCTCCGACCGCAGGCACGGGCTCGGTTGGTCCCGCGGGCACGCCGACATCCGATGCAGCACCGGGCACCAGCTCGGTCCCCCCTGAGGCTCCGGGCGGATCGACGCCGCCGCCGCGCGTCTGAACCAGCGCCGAGGCACCGACGGAGCCCAGCGGCGAAGCCGATGGAGTTCGATCCAGCGAGGCTTCGCAGCGGAGAGATGATCGTGGGCGCCGGCGCACTTGTGCTGCTGGCGTCCATCTTCGTGTTGGACTGGTACGGGCTGAACGGGACGCTCGCGCCGACTGCCGAGCGGCTGGGGGTCCCGGGATCGGTCAACGGATGGCACGCTCTGACCATTGCCCGATGGCTGCTGCTGCTCACGGTGGGCTGTGCGCTGGCCCTCGTGTACTTCCAGGCCAGCCGCCGAGCTCCGGCGCTCCCGGTGACCCTGAGCGCGGCGGTGACGGTCCTGTCGCTGATCAGTGGGGTGGTGCTGATCTATCGCGTGCTGATCAACCAGCCGGGTCCCGGAGATGTGATCGAGGCGCGCGCCGGCGCCTACGTCGGGCTCGTCAGCGTCCTCGCCCTCGCCTACGGCGCCTGGCGCTCACTGCGCCAGGAGGGCATCCCCGCGCGTGACGCGCCGGCGGTGATCCCGGTGGAGGGTGCGGCGGACGGGGTGGAGCGGTCGGGGAATCTGGGCTGATCCTAGAATCGGCCCGATGCTTGATCGATCGCAGGTCCTCCACGTGGCGCGGCTCGCCCGCCTGCAGCTGTCCGAGGAAGAGGTGCAGCGGATGGCCGGTGAGCTCTCGAAGGTTCTCGACCACATCGAGAAGATCCGTGAGCTCGATCTCGAAGGCGTTCCGGCGACCTCGCACGTGGTCGATGTCGTCAACGTGCTGCGCCCCGACGAGCCGCGCCCGTCGCTGCCGGTCGAGGTCGCGCTGGAGGCTGCCCCGGAGCCGGTTCAGGGCGGCTTCGGCGTACCGAGCCCGGGTGCGGCATGAGCGATTTGATCGAGCTGAGCGCCACGGCCGCCGCGGCGGCCGT
>CAXMLR010000451.1:0-3344 GCA_964194275.1 uncultured Solirubrobacterales bacterium | reverse complement strand
ACGAACTCAGAAACACCGCAATCGTTGAGGAGTACCTCACCGACCGCGGCCGCAAGCGACAGCGCTCCGTCGTCGTCGAGCTTGACGCAATCCGCGAGCAGCTTCGAACAGCGAACGAGGGCGATCTCGCTGATTGGGAGCGGATCCGCGTCGAACTGAGGCCGCTCGTCGGCGAGTCGACGTTCGAGATCTGGCTCGCTCAGCTCGAGCTAGCTGCCACCGATCCCAGCGGGTGCCTAGTGCTCGCCGCCCCGGCGTCGACCCGCAGCTGGGTCGCTAACCGGTTCGCCCGCGCGTTCGGCCGCGCCGGTGTGGCGGTCGATCGAAGCGTGCGCCTCGCGGATGAGCGCGAGCTGCGCCTGCTCGAGGCGCTAGCCACCTCCCCCAACCCGGCCGCCGCTCCCGCGGCGGACGCCTTGCCCCACTTGTCACATCCGATCCACCACGAGGAGGCCGTATGACCATCACCACACCGTTCCACCATGACGTGTGTAAAGACGAGCAGGTAGACAGACGTGTAGACGTACAGACAGACGAACGTAAAGCTGCCGGTAAAGACAGCGGTGGACTGCCGCGGGCGGGCGCGTTCGTGGTCGTGCTCGCCAACCACCTATGCCGAATTCGGCATAGCTGGTTTTGTGCCGAGTCTCTGGTTATGCCGAGTCGGGTCGGTCGGTGGTGAGCTTGTTCCTGCTGGGTTTCTGGCTGTGGGCGACTCGGCATAACGTGCTGCCTGGATCAGAGGTGGTCGAGGAAGTCGAGGAGCTGGTCGGTGGGGCGGTATCGCCCAGGCCGGGTTCCGGGTGGGGCGGTGCGGTCCAGGGCTCGTTGTTTGAGCCGGAGGTCGCCGTGGAGGTAGCCGCGGGTGGTGTCTTCTTGTTCGTGTCCGAGCCAGAGCGCGATCACGGTGGTGCTGACGTCGGATTGCAGCAGCGTCATCGCGTTGGTGTGCCGCAGGACATGGGCGGTGACCCGCTTGGTGTTCAGCGATGGGCACGTGGTGGCGGCGGTCGCGGTGTGCTTGTTGATCAGCCATTCGACGGCGTCGCGGCTGAGCGGGCCGCCGCGGTTAGACGGGAACAGCGGGTCGTGGGGTTCGCCGCCGCGTTCTTTGAGCCAGCGGGTGAGCGCTTTGACGGTCTGGGAGGTGAGCGGTACGACCCGTTGTTTGCGTCGTTTGCCTTGGCAGAACAGGTGCGCGCCGGTATCGAGCCGCACGTCTTGGCGGGTCAGGCCGGTGAGTTCAGAGACGCGCAGGCCGGTCTGGATCGCGGTCAGCAGCAGCGCGTGGTCTCGCCGGCCGGTCCAAGTGCCGGGGTCCGGAGCGCCAACCAGCGCGCGTGCTTCCTGCATGGTGAGGTAGTTGACCAGCGCCCGGTCAAATCGTTTGGTCGGGATCGCGAGTACCCGTTCGATCACCTCGGCGTGTTCGGGGTGGCGAAAGGCGGCGTAGCGGTAGAGCGAGTGGATCGCCGCGAGCCGGACGTTGCGGGTCCGGGCGGTGTTGTGGCGTTCGTGCTCGAGGTGGGCCAGAAACGCAGTGATCAGTTCGGCATCGAGGTCGTCGATCTCGAGCTTGGATGGTTGCTTGCCGGTCTGTTGGCTGGCGAAGCGCAGCAGCAGCCGCATCGTGTCGCGGTACCCGGCGATCGTGTGCGGGCTCGCTTCGCGCTGGCTCATCAGCCGCTCGGTAAAGAACGCTTGCAGGGTTGGGGCGAGCAGGCTCATGTCAGCTCCTCCAGCGTCGTCTCCAAGCGCGTAGCGGCAAGCGCGAGCAGCTCCGGCGCGGCGGTCAGATACCAGAAACTGGAGGCCGGCTTGGCATGCCCCATATAGGTCGCCAGCCACAGCATCCGGGCCTGCACATCGACACCGGTGCGGTGCCAGTCCAGCAGCGTCCGGACAGCAAAACTATGTCTGAAGTCGTGCAGTCTCGCGGCGTTGGCGCCAGGCCGGGCGTTGATCTGCGCGGCTGTGCGGAGCGTCCGGAATCCGGCCTGGATGGTGCTCTTGTCCGGCCGCGACGCGTGGGTGGACACGAAGAAGCTCGGGCTGGTCGCGGCCGGGGACAGCTCGTCGCGGACGCGTGCGTAATCGGCCAGGGCCGTGGTGCTGGTCGGGTGCAACGGCAGCTGCCGGGATTTGCCGAACTTGGTGTCGCGGATCGTGAGCACGCCGGTGTCGAGGTCGACGTCATCGCGGTCCAGCGCGAGCGTTTCCCCGATCCGCATGCCGGTCACCACGAGCAGCCCGATGATCGTGGTGAACGTCGCGGCCCGCAGCGGCGGGCGCATGCCGGCCGCGGCGTCCAGCAGCCGAGTGATCTCCTGCTCGGAGTACAGGTACGGGATCGCATACTGCGTCTTCCCGCACAGCAGACCTTCGGGCGGGATCTCGGTCGCCGGGTCGATCGTTCGCAGATACCTCGCGAAACCGCGGACGATCGACAGCCGCGCCGCCTTCCAGCTGTCGTTCCCGCTGGTGCGGATCGCCCAGTTGACCGCGAGCGCTGTCGTGATCGTCCCGGCGCCGGCCTGCTCCAGAAACGACACGAAGTCGGGCAGGAGCCGCTGGTGCTCGACGAGTTTGAACCCGAGCGCCCGGCGGATCGTCAGATAGTCGCTGACCGCCTCATCAAGCCTGGTCATGACCGGCCTCCCGCAGGCCACGGGCGGGCGAGCTCTCTGAGCCGGTTCCAGTCGACCTTCGCGTACCCCATCGTCGTCACGTAATCGCGATGGCGAAGCAGCGACGCGATCTCCTCCAACGGCGCGCCGGCGCGCAGCGCCTCAGTCGCGACCGTGTGCCTGAGCCGGTGCACGCCAACTGGTCCGAGTCCGGCGCGCTCGCTCGCGCGAGCCACGATCCGGCCGACGATCCCGTACTCCTCGTTGAGCGGCACGAACGGGCGGAGCGCCGTGACGAACACGTGCCGATCAGCGGTAGCGGGGCGCGCATGCCTCAGGTAGTCGACCAGCGCGTTGCCGACATCGACCGGGAGCGGAAGCCGCTCGTGGTAGTCGCGCTTGCCGCGGACGATCACCTCGCCCGCCCGCCAGTCGACATCCTCGAGCCGCAGCCGCGCGACCTCGCAGCCCCGCAACCCCATCCTCGTCAACAGCATCAGGATCGCGAAATCACGGAGACCCGCCGTCGTGGACCGGTCACAGCTGGCGACGATCAGCGCGGCGTGCTCGGCCGGCAGCGCCTTGGGCAACCGCACCAGGCTCCACGCCGGCAGACGCGGGACCGCGCCGGTGAGATCCTCGGCGACCAACCCCTCCACCAGCAGAAACCGCAACACGCCACGCAGACTGGTGGTTTGCGTCTGACTTCGCGACAGA
>CAXMLR010000450.1:0-2721 GCA_964194275.1 uncultured Solirubrobacterales bacterium | reverse complement strand
TGGAAGAAGGCGATCGTCCAGGTCCGCGCGGGCGACACGATCCCAATCTTCCGCGGGCTGGAGGGAGCTGAGTAATGCCGATCCGCAATCCCAAGCCGACCTCGCCGGGACGGCGCTTCGTCACCTATCCGGACTTCGCCGAGATCACTCGCGCCGAGCCGGAGAAGTCGCTGACCGAAGGCCTGAAGAAGTCCGGAGGGCGCAACTCCAATGGCCGCAAGACCTCGCGTCATCGCGGGGGCGGCGCCAAGCGGCTGTACCGCAAGATCGACTTCAAGCGCCTCAAGGACGGCGTGCCGGCCAAGGTCGCGCAGATCGAATACGACCCCAACCGCACGGCATACATCGCGCTGCTGCACTACGCCGACGGTGAGAAGCGATACATCCTGGCCCCGCAGCGGCTACGGGTTGGCGCCACCGTCGAGTCTGGCCCGGGCGCCGACATCCGCGTCGGCAACAGCCTGCCGCTGGCCAGCATGCCTCCGGGCACGGTGGTCCACAACGTCGAGCTGACGCCCGGTCGCGGCGGCCAGCTGGGTCGCTCGGCCGGGATCGGCATCCAGTTGCTGGCCAAGGAGGCCGGGTACGTCACCCTGCGCCTGCCCTCGGGCGAGATGCGCATGGTCCGGGCCGAATGCCGCGCGACCGTCGGCACCATCGGTAATTCAGATCATCAGAACGTCAAGATCGGAAAGGCCGGGCGCAAGCGACACATGGGCGTCCGCCCCCAGACTCGCGGTACCGCGATGAACCCGGTCGACCACCCGCACGGCGGCGGCGAAGGTTCGACCACCCCTGGTCGTCACCCGGTCACGCCCTGGGGTGTGCCGACGCTGGGCTATCGCACCCGCAAGAAGGGCAAGACATCCGACCGTTACATCGTTCGCGGCCGCAGGAGAGGTAAGAAGCGTTGAGTCGATCAAGCAAGAAGGGCCCGTTCGTACAGGAGCGCCTGATGGCGCGGATCGAGGCGATGAACGCCTCGGGTGAGAAGCGCATGCTCAGGACATGGTCGCGCACGTCGACGATTTTCCCCGAGATGGTCGGGCACACGATCGCCGTGCACGACGGCCGCAAGCATGTGCCGGTGTTCATCTCGGAGTCGATGGTTGGTCACAAGCTGGGCGAGTTCGCGCCCACTCGGCTCTACCGGGGTCACGCCGGGACAGGTAAGCGGCGATGAGTCCTGACGAGACGCCTCAGAACGAGTCAGAAGAGCAGCCCAAGCGTCGTCGCCGTCGCAGGAAAGCTCCTGACGCCCCGGAGGTCACATCAGCCTCCGAGGCAACGACCCCGAGTGCCTCGGACTCTGAGGTGACCTCCGAGGTCGATCCGACTCCTGAAGACCTGGAAGCTGAGGAGGCTGCTGCGGACGTCGTCCTCGAGGCTGAGGCGGAATCCGAGGAGCCCGAAGCGTCGGAAGCTGCTCGCGTCGACCCCGAGCCCGCTGAATCTGATGAGGCCCCGGCGCCCTCGAGGCGTCGCCGACGCCGTGGTGCGGCCGCGGCTGAGGAGCCCGCCGCTCCGGCGCCTGCACCGGCCCGTCGCCGTCGTCCGGCGCGGGATCCGAATCTGCCGCCACCGATCGTCCGTGCGCATGCGAAGTACGTGCGATCGTCGGCGCGCAAGGCGCGGCTGGTGTGCGATCACATTCGCGGAAAGACGGTTGACGAAGCGCGAGCTATCCTGGCTCACACGCCGCGTGCGGTCGCGAAGGACTGGAGCAAGCTGCTCGAGTCAGCGGTTGCGAACGCAGAGCACAACCACGAGCTCGTCGGCGAGGACCTGTACGTCAAGGCGGTGAAGGCCGATGAGGGTCCGACGATCAAGCGGTTCCAGCCGCGCGCGATGGGTCGCGCGACGAAAATCCGCAAGCGCACCACCCATCTCACGATCTTGCTCACGCCGAAGGACTAACGAAGTCAATGGGCCAAAAGGTACATCCCGAATCGATCCGCGTGGGCTACATCCACGATTGGAAGTCGAACTGGTTCAACGAGAAGAACTTCTCGGACTACCTGCACGAGGACACGCAGATCCGTGCCCACATCCTCGGTCGTCTCGCCCACGCCGGGCTGTCGGACATCACGATTCGCAAGAACGCCACCGAGGTCGAGGTCAACATTCACACCGCTCGGCCGGGCATCGTGATCGGGAAGTCCGGCTCGGAGGTCGACCAGCTGCGACGTGACCTGCACCGCATCACCAGCAAGCAGGTCAAGGTCAACATCTTGGAGATCAAGCGTCCCGAGCTCGACGCGCGCCTGGTGGCGCAGTCGATCGCGGAGCAGCTGCAGAACCGCGTCGCCTTCCGCCGGGCGATGAAGCGCGCGCTGACCAGCGCGATGCGCTCCGGGGCCAAGGGCGTCAAGGTTCAGGTTTCCGGGCGCCTCGGCGGCGCCGAGATGGCGCGGACCGAGGGATACTCCGACGGTCGCGTGCCCCTTCACACCTTGCGCGCCGATATCGACTACGGCTTCCACGAGGCCCGTACGACCTTTGGTCGGATCGGCGTCAAATGCTGGATCAACAAGGGCGAGATCATGCCCGAGGGATACACGGGCGCGGACCTGACGATCATGGATGAGCCGGCCCCGCAAGCTCCCGAGCGGGGCGGCCGTGACGGACGCGGTGGCGGGCGCGACGGTCGTGGCCGTGGCGGTCCGGGCGGTCGTGCCGGTGGTCCCGGTGGTGCCGGTGGACGTGGCGGCGGTCCTGGTG
>CAXMLR010000449.1:0-5222 GCA_964194275.1 uncultured Solirubrobacterales bacterium | reverse complement strand
CCCGCCGTTGCGCCGCTGATCGCCGCCAGCCAGGAGGGTGGCCCCGACACGGCGTTTCCGGACCTTCCGCCACAGGGCGAGGCATCGCTCGGTGCCACGGGTACCCCGCAGCAGGCCGGCGTGCAGGCACAGCTCGCGGGCACGCGCCTGCGGTCGCTGGGCCTCTCGATGACGCTCGCTCCTCTG
The DNA here is from genome assembly GCA_964194275.1 of uncultured Solirubrobacterales bacterium. Classification (GTDB taxonomy): domain Bacteria; phylum Actinomycetota; class Thermoleophilia; order Solirubrobacterales; family Solirubrobacteraceae; genus Palsa-465. The sequence goes on along the minus strand of CAXMLR010000449.1, from coordinate 5,036 downwards.
GCCGACGTCGACAACCCCAGCGGCGCTCTGAGCGGACGGCTGTTCAGCACCGATCCGACCGCCGTAGCCCAGTTCAGCCAGGCCGCGGTCTCGGGCTACGACGGTACCGGGGTGATCTCAGCCGTCGCACACTTTCCCGGTTCCGGGGGCGCCTCGGCCGACCCGGACCAGATGACGGCCACGGTGGGAGGCAGCTTGCAGGATCTCCGCCGCCGCGATCTGATCCCGTTTGCCGCCATCGCCGACACCGCCCCGGTGATCGTGATGTCCAACGCCGCCTATGTCGCCTTCGACGGAGTAACGCCCGCGAGCCTGCTCCCAGCGGCCGTGAAACTGCTGCGCCAGGGCCTCGGCTTCCAGGGCGTGGTGATGAGCGGCGATCTCGACGCGACCCTGCAGCCGACCAATTCCGATCCCGGAACCGTCGCAGTTCAGGCATTGCGGGCGGGTGATGATCTGCTCTACATCACTGGCCCTCCGAGCGAGGCGAAGGCCGCCTACACAGCCGTGCTCACTGCCGCCCGCAACAACGGCTCGGTGCGCGCGCTGGTCTACGGCGCTCTCCTGCGGGTGCTGTCTCTGAAGCTACGCTACGGCGTGCTCACGCGATGAGCTCCGCGTAGCTGGCGAGCCGGATCCCGAGCGTATCCAACTCCTGGCGCACGCTCGGATCCTTCAGAGTCTGCAGCTCGACTTCCCGCTCGGTCAGGTAGACCGAGTTGAAGTCCTCGCTGACGTAGCCGGGATGGCAGCTGAGCTCGGTCCATCCCTCGCCGACCTCGTTGCGCAGGATCCAGATGAGGAACTCCGGACTGACGTGGTGCAAGTCGGTGACGAGGCGCTCCCGCTGCGCGTAGAACCCGCCGATGAAGGTCGCCCGACCGTCTTCACGCAGCGGGACCCCGAGGGGGTCCACCAGCTCGCGAGCAATCAGGCCGATCTCCGCTCTGCGGTGGATGTGGTGGTGGGAATCCACGTGGGTCGGCTCGCGTCCCATCAGCTCATGAAAGACCCGGAGCTGACGTGCCAGCTCTCCGCGAACCACGGTCGTATCGCTGAGATCAAGTTCTGGCTCCGCCTGCTCTCCGTCGAGATCCCAATGCAGGCCGATGGCAAGCTCGGGATGCTCGCCGGCAAGATCGACGGCAGCTCTGGCTGCCGCACCAGTGACCATCAGGCTGGTGCTGGTGACGATGCCCTCACGGTGGGCCTCGATGATGCCGCGATTGATCCCCTCCGAGGCGCCGAAGTCGTCGGCGTTGACGATCAGCATTCGGGCGCTCCACGGATCACCTCGACATACAGCGACCATGCTGACTGCCACCTTACGCGCTGCGTAGAGGTCAGCACCCGCTCCCGGGCCGCGCTTATTGGGAAACGCCTCGAAGCGGAAGGCACGACGCACAGTGAAACTGAGCCGTAGACGCCCGGAAGCTCGCCCCGGTTCCGAACGTCAGCTTTGGCCTGAACCCGCGTTCAGACAACGCGGCGGCCGGTGAGTGCTCGTCCAAGCGTCAGCTCGTCGGCGTACTCGAGGTCGGCTCCCACGGGCAGCCCGCTGGCCAGCCGGGTGACCGAGATCCCGGGCGCGATCCCCCGCAGCCCCGCGGCGATGTGCAGCGCGGTTGCCTCGCCGGTGGTCGTCGGGTTGGTGGCGATCACCACCTCGCGGATCTCGCCAGTGCGGATGCGCTCGTACAACTCTTCGATCTTCAGGTCCTCGGGATCCACCCCGTCGATCGGCGACAGGGCCCCGCCAAGCACGTGGTAGCGGCCGCCGAACTCGTGCGTACGCTCGATCGAGATCACATCCGAGGGCTCCTCCACCACGCAGATCAGCTCGGGGTCCCGCCGCTCATCGGCGCAGATCCGACATCGTGGAGCGTCAGCCAGGTTGAAGCAGACCTCGCACAGACCGATCCGCTCCTTGACCTCCCGGATCGCGTCGGCGAGCGCCAACGCGTCCCCATCATCGGCCCGGAGCAGGTGAAACGCCAACCGCTGCGCGGTCCTCCCCCCCACCCCCGGCAGCTTGGACAGCTCAGTGATCAGTCGCTGAACCGGCGGCGCGTACATGCTGAGGTGCGCCGGGGCCTACAGCCCCGGCAGGCCCAGTCCTCCCAGTCCTCCCAGGTCACCCGCGATGCCTCCCAGCTTCGAGGACGCCAGCTCCTGAGCCGATCGCAGTGCCTCGTTGACGGCGGCGAGCACCATGTCCTGGAGTAACTCGACATCGTCGGGGTCGACCGCCTGAGGATCGATCTTGATCGACTTGACGTGCAGTTCGCCGGTCACCTCCACGGTCACCATCCCGCCGCCGGCCGAGGCCTCGACGACCTCGTCCTTTAGCGACTCCTGCGCCTGCATCATGTCCTGCTGCATCTTCTGGACCTGCTTGAGCATCTGCTGCATGTTGGGCTGCTGTGGCATCAGCGGTTCGCCTCGCGTTCGTCAGGGTCGTCGTCGTGAAGCTCTTCTGCGTCGAACTCCTCGAGGAAGCGTCGCACGAGTTCCTCTCCGGAGAGAATCGGGGCGCCGGCGGGTTGCTCTTGGTGCCCCTCTGGCTCCCTCAGCTCATAGCGGAGCGCAAGCATCTGGCCGGTCACGGCCCGGAAGGCCTCCGCAGCCACCCGCCGATGATCGTCCTGCTCGGCCTTGCGCTTGAGGAACGCCGCGCCAGGCGGGAAGGCGAGCGTCAGTTCATGATCGCCGCAGGCGACGGGTCGAGCGTCGGCCAGCAGCGCAGCCAGCATCGCGTTCTCGGCGCGGACTATGTCCACGACAGCGGGCCACAGGTCGACGATGGTCTCAAGGCTGGGGACGCCTTGGGGCCCCCGGGGGGCCTGGGGTGCCGGAGCGGTCTCGGGTGCCGGAGCGGTCTCGGGTGCCGGGGCGGTCACGACCTGGGTCGCGGCGGCCGGAGCGGATGTCGACGCCGTCGCGGCCGCGCGTTTTGGCTGATGACTGTCTCCGTTCGACCTGACGCGCGGCGGCTCGGCTGCCATAGCGGCAGGCGTGGGTCGCGGCGCCGACGCGGTCTGCACCGCGCGCAGCCCAGCGCCGCCCGCTTGCAGGCTGCCTTCCAGCCGCTCGATCCGCGAGAGTAGCGCCGTCATCGACGGGTCCACCTCGGGCGCTGCCGCCTTTATCAGCACGAGCTCCAGCTGGATTCTTGCCTGAGCGCCGTTCGTGGTTGCCTCGAGCGCGGAGGCGACCAGGTCGAGCAGACGGACCGCATCGGTCTCGGCTAGCGCCTGAGCCTGTTCGGCCAGCCGCCGGTCCCGTTCGGGCGTGAGTTTCAACTCCACTGGAACCTCCCCCAGCACCTGTACTGCCAGCAGCTCTCGCCCATGCACCTCGAGATCGCGCAGCATCTGGCCTGGATCGCGTCCTGACTCGGCGAGCTTGGCCGCCGCGCGCAGTGCGCCCGCAGGGTCCCGCGCGACGGTTGCATCGATGGCGGCGAACAGCTGCTCGGAGTCCGCCACGCCCAGCACAGCCAGCACATCGGCGGGCAGGATCCGCTCATCTCCGGAGTAGGTGAGGAGCTGCTCGAGCGTTCCCAGAGCGTCGCGGAAGCTTCCCGTGGCGTGCCGAGCGATCAGCGCGAGCGCGCCACCGTCGATGTCGATCTGCTCCTGCTGCGCGACGCGTCCCAGCACCCTGGCCACCTGCTCGACCGACGGGCGGCCGAAATCGAAGCGGTGGCAGCGGTCGACGACGGTGGGCAGCACCTTCTGCGCCTCGGTTGTCGCGAGTACGAAGATCGTCCGCGGGGGTGGCTCCTCGAGGGTCTTCAGGAACGCGTTCCAAGCCTGCGGGGAGAGCATGTGCGCTTCGTCGAGGATGTAGATCTTGTGGCGCCCGGAGACCGGCGCGTAGGCAACCTTTTCCCGCAGGTCACGGATGTCATCGACGGAGTTGTTCGACGCTGCGTCCATCTCGATCACGTCGAGCGAAGTGGCGCTGTGGATCGAGGTGCACGATTCACAGACTCCGCAGGGCGAGATCGTCGGGCCCTCGGAGCAGTTCAGACAGGCCGCGAGGATCTTTGCCATGCTCGTCTTCCCGGTCCCGCGTGAGCCCACGAACAGGTAGGCGTGATGGACCTTGCTCTGCTCCACGGCGTTGCGCAATGTCCGCACGACATGCTCCTGGCCGACTACGTCGGAGAACGTGCGCGGACGATGGCGGCGGTAGAGCGACGGACCGGTGGACACGGAGGCCCGAGTCTAGTGCGAGGTCCGGCCGGGGCAATCGCGCCAGCAGCACCGGCGCGCTACGATTCTCCCCGACCGTGCTAGGCGGGGACGTAGCGGCGCCCTGAACCCGCAATCCGCTTTAGCGGGGCTGAACTCCCTCTCGAGGGGTGCAGGCCCCGGATTAGCGCCCCGCTTGTGGTGCTGATGGTCCGGTCCCGCCGCGATGGAGAGCCGTGAACCAGGTCAGGTCCGGAAGGAAGCAGCCTTAAGCGGTCACCTCCAGGCGCAGCGGGAGCGCTGGATCGGAGCCAAGAGCGGGGGCCGCGACCCCGGGAACCGACCTCGAAGGAGGGTGCACGGTCACTTTTTCAGCGCCTTGCCGCGGCGTCTGTATCGTCCGCGCGAGTTATGTCCGTCGGAGTCATTGGCCTGGGGTACGTCGGGCTCCCGCTCGTCGTCGCGTTCGCCGAAGCGGGCGAGCACGTGATCGCCGTCGACGTCGACGAGCGCAGGGTTGCCGCGGTCGCGGCCGGCGAGTCCTATATCGAGGACATCCCGTCCGAGCGCCTCGCTGCGGTCACCGATTCCATCCAAGCGAGCACTCACTTCGCGCCATTGGCTCGCGCCGATGCCGTGCTGATCTGCGTGCCCACACCGCTGACGCGCAACCGGGAGCCTGACCTGGGACCGCTCACCGCTGCTGGGGAGGCGCTCAGCCACGTCCTTCAGCGTGACCAACTCGTGGTGCTGGAATCGACGACCTATCCGGGCACCACGCGTGAGCGGCTCCTCCCGATTCTGGAGGCGGAGGCCGGGCCTGTCTCTTATACACAT
>CAXMLR010000448.1:0-4780 GCA_964194275.1 uncultured Solirubrobacterales bacterium | reverse complement strand
ATGTGTATAAGAGACAGTCCCGGACGCGTTGAAACGGCTCCACCTCGGAGGTGTCGTGGGGGAGCCGCAGCGGCGCCGCCCGGCCGGGAATGAACACCTCCTCGATCCGCTTGGCCAGCGAGATCACGACCACTCCGTGGTCCCGGAAGCTCTTCAGTGCGCGCAGGCCGGCGGCGAGCTGGCCCTTCCCGCCGTCGATCACGACCAGGTTCGGCAGCGCGGCGAAGCTCGCGTCGTACTCCTTGTCGTGGGGCGAGACCTCGCGCTGCTGCTCCCAACGCCGCATCCGCCGGCCCAGCACCTCCTCCATCGAAGCAAAGTCGTCCGGGCCTCCGTTACTGAACGCCCGCTCGCCGTCGCCGGTGGTGAACACCCGGAAGCGCCGATAGTTGGACTTCTTCGGCGCCCCACCCTCGAAGACCACCATCGAGGCGACCGTGTTCGTGCCCATCAGGGTCGAGATGTCGAAGCACTCGATCCGCAGCGGGATCGTGTCGAGACCCAGCGCCCGCTGGAGCCCGTCGAGCGCCTCGACCCGCTGCTGGCGGCGCCGTTCGGAGCGTAGCTTCTCCTGATCGAGCGCCAGCCGGGCGTTGCGCACCGCGAGCTCGAGGATGCGGCGCTTGTCGCCGCGCTCGGGCGCGCGGATCTCGACCGGGCCGCCGCGTCGCTCGCTGAGCACCTCTGCTAGCGCTGGGCCCGAGTCGAGCTCGCCCTGGACGATGAGCAGCGGCGGAATCATCATCGCGCTGCCGTAGTACTGGAGGATGAACGCCTCGGCCACCTCGCCGAGGTCGCCCTCCGGGGCGTTGTCGAGGTAGAAGCTCTGGCGGTCCGAGAGCACGCCGTCGCGGACCTGGAAGACCTGCGCGTTGGCCTCGCCCTCGGCCACCGCGATGGCGATAGCGTCGAGCGTGCCGACCGCTTCGTTAGCCACCCGCTGGCGCTCGAGCAGCGAGCGCACGGCGCGCAGGCGGTTGCGCTCCCGGGCTGCGTCCTCGAAGCGCTGCTGCACTGACGCCTCACGCATTGAGCGCTCGAGCGCCCGTTCGATCTCCCGGTAGCGCCCGGACAGAAACGCGATCACGCCGTCGATCCCGGCTCGGTAGTCCTCGCGGCCGACGTAGCCGACGCACGGAGCCTCGCAGCGCTTGATGTAGTAGTCCAGGCACGGCGACCCGCTGTGGCGGCCCGGCTCGGCGCCCTCGCAGGAGCGGAACATGAACACCTTGCCGAGCACGTCGAGCGTCGAACGCACCCGCTTGGCGTTGCTGAACGGGCCGAAGTAGGCCCTATCGCGCCGGTGGCGCTCGCGGGTGAAATACACGCGCGGGAAGTCCTCATCGAGCGAGATGGCGATGTATGGATAGGACTTGTCATCGCGCAGGCGGATGTTGAAGCGCGGCTTGTACTGCTTGATGAAGTTCTGTTCGGCCAGCAGCGCCTCGGCCTCGGTGTGGACGACAAGCGCCTCGATCTGGTCGATCATCGGCACCAGGTCACGCCCCGCTCGCGTGCTCGGATTGGAGAAGTGGGACGCCACCCGCTTGCGGATCGAGATCGCCTTGCCGACGTAGATCACCTTGCCCCGCGCGTTGCGGAACAGGTAGACGCCCGGCTCGTCCGGGAGGGCGCGGCGCCTGTCGGCTGAGATCACTGGCATCCTCAGCCGAGGATAGGCCGGTGATCGCATCAGCCTCGATCGGTTCCTTTCGGCTTAGTGCTGCGTCGTATTGCCGTGAGGCGCAGGCGCACATGGTTGTCTCGCTGGACCGGCGCGGTTGACGAGCCGGTCGAGCTGCTCGTCATCGTCGATCCTCGCGGGAAAAGTCTTCGCGTCTTCCAAGCGACCGCGAGTTGTCCGGGCAACGCGCCAGCCGCCAGTGCATCTTGGCTCAGTCAGCCGCGAACGACACCACGAGGCCAATCAACGCGAAGACGATCGCGATCACCGCCAGCGTCTCGCCCGCCCCCGCTGTCGGGGCGTTGGGGACGTAGTTGGGAACGCTCAGCGACGGGTTGAAGATGTTGGCCCCGTTGGTCGGCGGGGTCGACAGGGCATGGAGCGTAAATGCCAACCCGATCGCGGCGGCCGTGGCCGCCCCGGCCCGCACGCGACGATTGCCCTTGACCGCGACCGCGATCAGCGCCACCGCGAGCGCGGCCAGCAGGACGTCGGCGCTCGAGTACACCTGCCAGGCGGTCGGGTCGTGCGGGAGCCCTCGCAGCTGGTCCGAGGATCCCCACTGCGCCAGGAACGCCGCCGAGAACTGGTGGCTCCAGGGCAAGAAAAGCGATATCACCAGAGCTACCGCGCCCGCGATGATCAGCCTTTCGGCGAGCAGCTCCCTGCGGTCGTCGCTCATCGGTTGCGAACAGTAACCTCCCAGCGGCGTCATGTCCGTCAGCGCCAATGGCCACCGCACCGCGCTTGCAACCTGTCCTTTGTGCGAGGCCACCTGCGGGCTCGAGCTCACACTCGCCGGCGCGGAGGTCGTCTCGATCCGCGGCGACCGCGACGATGTCTTCAGCCAGGGCTTCATCTGCCCCAAGGGGTTTGCCCTCAAGGAGCTGCACGCCGACCCTGACCGGGTCCGCACGCCGCTGATCCGCCAGCCGGACGGGAGCTTCGCCCCGGCGAGCTGGGATCAGGCGTTCGCCCTGATCGCCGAGCGGCTGCCCCCTCTGCTGGCCGCGGATCGCAACGCGGTCGCGGTCTATTTCGGCAACCCGACCGCCCATCTGCTGGACAACCTGCTCTACGGCAAGGTGCTGCTCAGAGCGCTGGGGACGCGGAACGTGTTCTCGGCGAGCACGGTCGACCAGTTCCCCAAGCAGCTGGCCAGCGGTCTGATGTTCGGCACCGCCACCAGTGTGCCCGTGCCGGACGTCGATCGCACCGATCACCTGATAATCCTGGGTGCGAACCCGCTGGCCTCCAACGGCAGCCTGATGACCGCGCCGGACATGCGCGGCCGGCTGCGCGCCCTGCGGGCCCGCGGCGGCAAGCTGATCGTGCTCGACCCGCGGCGCAGCCGGACCGCCGAGGAAGCCGATGAGCACCACTTCATCCGCCCGGGCACCGACGCGCAGCTGATGTTCGCGATGGTGCATGTGCTGTTCGAGGAGGGGCTGGTGCCCGCCCGCCCGGAGCTCGATGCGATCACCGATGGGCGGGACAGCGTGCAGTTCCTGTCGCAGCCGTTTACCCCCGAGGCCGTCGCCCCCGTGTGCGGGATCGATGCGGCCACGATCCGCCGTCTGGCACGCCAGCTCGCCGCCGCCACCCGCGCCGCCGTCTACGGCCGGATCGGGACCTGCACGCAGGAGTTCGGCACTCTGGCCAGCTGGCTCGTCGATGTGCTGAACCTGCTCTCAGGCAACCTCGACCGCGAGGGCGGTGCGATGTTCCCCAAGGCCGCGGCCGGCCACACCAACGCTGCCGGTGCCCCCGGACGCGGCCGCGGCGTGAAGTTCGGCCGATGGCATACGCGCGTGCGCGGCCTGGCCGAGGTATACGGCGAGCTCCCCGCGGCCTGTCTGGCCGAGGAGATCGACACCCCGGGCGAGGGCCAGGTGCGAGCGCTGATCACGGTCAGCGGCAACCCCGTCGTCTCGACTCCGAACAGCGATCGGTTGAACGAGGCACTGTGTGACCTGGACTTCATGGTCAGCGTCGATGTCTACGTCAACGAGACGACCCGCCACGCCGACGTGATCCTGCCCGGACCCTCTCCCCTGCACCGCTCGCACTACGACCTCGCGCTGTACCAGTTCGCGGTTCGCAACGTGGCCCATTACTCACCCGCGGTCCTCGGTTCCGATCCCGACGTGCCCGACGAGTGGGTGACGCTGCTCCGGCTGGCCGGTGTCGCGGCGGGCCTCGGCGCCGACGCAGACGTCGCGACGATGGATGACCAGGTCGCGCGAGCGTTGCTCGCGCGCGAGGTGGGCACCCCCGAGTCGCCGGTGGCCGGACGGGACGTCGATCAAGTGCTGGCCGAGCTCGAACCACGGGTCGGTCCAGAGCGCCTGCTTGACGCGATGCTCCGCACCGGGCCCTACGGCGACGGGTTCGGAGCCCGGGACGGCGGCTTCGGGCTGTCGCTGGCGGCCCTCGAGGCTGCGCCGCACGGAATCGATCTGGGGGCTTTGGAGCCCCGGCTCCCGGAGATCCTGCGCACGCCGAGCGGGAAGATCGAGCTCGCCCCGGAAGCGATCGTCGCCGACGTCGATCGCCTGCGCGCCTCGCTGGAGACGCCGGCGCTCGCCGGCGAGCTCGTGCTGGTCGGCCGCCGTCAGCTGCGTTCCAACAACTCGTGGATGCACAACCTGCCGGTGCTGGTGAAGGGCAAGCCGCGCTGCACCCTTCAGGTCCATCCCGGCGACGCCGAGAGCCGCGGGCTGGTCGACCGCGAGCCGGCCGAGCTCACGTCCCGAACCGGCCGCATCGTCGTGCCCGTCGAGGTGACCGACGCGGTGATGCCGGGCGTGGTCAGCCTGCCGCACGGCTGGGGCCACGACGTTGCCGGCGCCAATCAGCAGGTCGCCAGCGCCCATCCGGGGACGAACAGCAACCTGCTCGCCGACGAGCGGCTCGTCGATGCCGTATCGGGCAACGCGGTGCTGAACGGAATCCCGGTCGAGCTCGCGCCGGTGCGGGTGGCGGTCGGGCTCTAATCCGGCGACGCGCCTGGCGGGGAGCGCGGCACCGGTGCGACCGCACGACAGCGACAGCAGCACCCGGGGCGGCGGCCCGGCGGGGCGGCAGGCCGGCGGG
>CAXMLR010000447.1:0-2137 GCA_964194275.1 uncultured Solirubrobacterales bacterium | reverse complement strand
GGGAGCGCCTCGTCGACACTGTTATGTCGTCGCGATCAACCAGGGAGTTGGCGGCACTCGTTCTGGCCGCTGGTCATCCGGGCTGTCTGTGTTATGGCGCATCACCTAACGGCACATCGGTGATAGTGGCGACCACTTCGGTCGGCGCACGTTATGGGATGCCTCCGGCGTTGTGTCCGCGTGCGACTGATGTGTGGGAGCGATACGTCGATTCGTCGGTCGTTCGGTTTTGGTCCGGGTGCGCATCCGGTGGAGGAGTGAGGCTGTGCAGGGCGGTGATCGCCGCCCGAGCACGGCTCATCCGCACATGCGGCAGACTGTGCGTCGTGATCGACGTTCCGGAGATTCACTACGCGAAGTCGGGGCGTCACCATATTGCGTACCAGGTGACGGGCGGCGGTCCCGTCGATCTGCTGTTTGTCCAGTCGTTCGTCTCGAATATTGAAATCATGTGGGAGGACCCGTCGCTGGCGCGTTTCCTCCGTCGATTGGCAACGTTCTCCCGCCTGGTGCTGTTCGATGGTCGTGGCTCTGGCCTGTCGGACCCCGTTGGGATCGACGCGGTGCCGACACTCGATGAACGCGTCGAGGATGCCCTCGCTGTGCTCGACGCTGTCGGTATCGAACGGGCAGCTGTGTTCGGCACGAACGGTGGTGGCCAGACGGCGATCTACCTTGCCGCAGCACATCTCGAACGCGTCAGCGCGCTCGTCACCTACAACGCGTGGGCGAGCGCTCTTCAAGACCGCAACGCGGATCGGGTGGCGGAGATCGTGCGTCGTGCCGAGCGGATTTGGGGAGGGCATGAGGCGCTCGGTGCGATCGACTCGCCATCGGGGGCGGATCGTAGAGACTGGGTCCTGCGTTTCTACCGTCTGTCAGTCAGCCCTGGAATGGCCGTCGCGGCGCAGCGGGCGGACCTCGAGCGCAGCGTTGTGCCGTTCCTGGGGGCCGTCCAAGCACCCGCGCTCGTCTTGCAGCGAGAGGGCTCGCGGACGGTCGAGGAGGCCCACTTGCTCGCCGATCGCCTGCCCCGGGCCCGCCTTCGTCTGCTCGCAGGTGAGGGACAGGTCTGGTTCATCGATGACACCGATCCCGTGCTTGACGAGATCGAAGAGTTCCTCACAGGACATCGCACCGCGGCTGAGGGCCACGTGATCGTGTCCACCGTGCTGTTCACCGACATCGTCGCCTCGACTGAACAGACCGCAGCTGCCGGCGATCGAGCATGGGGCAAGGTGAGCGACGAGCATGACGCCATCGTCCGGCGCGCCCTGCACCGCCATCGTGGTCGTGAGATCAAGACCATGGGCGACGCGTTCCTGGCAACGTTCGACGGAGCGACTCGGGCCATCCGCTGCGCCACCGAGATCGTCCTCGGAGCGGGCAACATCGGGCTCGAGGTACGGGCCGGGATCCATACCGGCGAGGTCGAGGTCCGCGACGGTGATGTGGCCGGACTGGCGGTGACCATCGGGAAGCGCATTTGTGACCTCGCCGGGCCGGGACAGGTGCTCGTCTCCGAGACGGTCAAGGGCCTCGTCGCCGGCTCCGGGATGTCGCTGTCGGATCAGGGCACGCACTCACTCAAGGGCGTACCCGACGAATGGCGGCTGTTTGCCGTCGAGGGTGAACGGACCAGGCGGACATCAGCCTCGGAGCCGATAGGTCGTGGACGAGCCGACTCCGCCTGATGGTGAGCTGTTGCAGAGCGACCCGGTGCGGCCTGTTGGTTTGGTTCGAGAAGGCTTTCACACGTTCGCGGCGAGGATGGTCCATTCGCCGGGAACTCCTTTGAGTGTGTGGTAGCCGCGTTCGGTGAACTTGATACCTGATCCTGCGACGAGGTCGCGTACCGTCGAGGTCGCGAGTACCTCACCGGCCTGCGCTAGCGCGCAGACGCGCGCTGCGATGTGTACGGCGATGCCGGCGAGGTCATCGCCGCGCACTTCGCATTCACCGACATGCACTCCCGCTCGCAGGTCGATCCCGAGCAGGCCCGCGCCGGCAGCGATGGATTGGGCGCAGTGCACCGCACGTGCGGGGCCATCGAACGTGGCGAAGAAGCCGTCGCCTGCCGTGTTGATCTCCCGGCCACGGAACCGTTCCAGATGCGTGCGGACCATGGCGTCGTGGC
>CAXMLR010000446.1:0-1924 GCA_964194275.1 uncultured Solirubrobacterales bacterium | reverse complement strand
CACCATCGCCGCCACCTTCTTCCTCGGCTCGGCGCTCGCCGGCATCTCCGGTGTGATGGCGGGCCTCGTGTTCAACCAGGTGACGACGCTGATGGGGTTTGTGGTCGGGCTCAAGGCTTTCACCGCCGCGGTGGTGGGTGGCATCGGCTCGATCTCCGGCGCCATGCTCGGCGGGCTGCTGATCGGGCTGGCGGAGTCGTTCATCACCGGTTACATCTCCTCCACCTACACGAACCTGATCGTGTTCGGAATCCTGATCGTCGTGATGCTGCTCCGGCCCAGCGGCCTGCTCGGCCGCGCGCAGCTGCAGAAAGTGTGAGCATGGGACCCGAAGGCGCCGGTCCATCGGCAGCCCCACAGGATCCGTCGGTCGGGGTCGACGAGTGGGTAGCGCGCCAATCGCAGCGCAGGGAATACCTGCCCGGATGGCGCGGCGATGTGCAGCGGCGCATCGAACGGGTCGGCTGGTGGCCGCGCCTGGCCGGGGCGGCCGTGATCGGAGCAGCCGTCCCACTCCTCACGGTCAACAATTTCCAACTCCAGGTCGGGATCAACGCGCTGCTCCTGGCGCTCCTCGCGGTGGGCCTGAACGTGTCAGTGGGCTGGGCCGGCTTGCTCGACCTCGGCTACATCGCCTTCTACGGGTTCGGCGCCTACGGATTCGCGCTGCTCTCCTCGAACCAGCTGAGCGCGACCGGCGTCCATCTGCCCGCCTACGCGTCGATCCCGATCGTGATGGTCGCGGCTGCCGGTCTCGGCGTGCTCGTGGGCCTGCCCTCGCGGCGGCTGCTGGGCGATTACCTGGCCATCGTCACACTCTTCTTCGGCGAGGCATTCGTCGAGTTCGTCAACAACGTGGCCCCGAGCCGGCTCGGCGGCCCCAACGGGATCGTGGCGATCGACCCGATCAAGGCCTTCGGCGCCTCGATCACCACCAACCGCGGCTACTTCTACCTGCTGCTGGTCCTGCTCGTGCTCACCGTCGCTGTCCTGCACCTGCTCGACACCTCGCGCACCGGCCGGGCCTGGCGCGCGGTGCGTGAGGACCCACTGGCTGCTCAGCTGATGACGGTACCGGTCAACCGGGTCAAGCTGATGGCGTTCGCCTTCGGTGCGGTCGTGGCCGCCCTAGCCGGGTCGGTGTTCGCGGCTCAGCAGATCAGCGTGTTCCCGTCCGACTTCGACACGCCGTTCCTGATCCTCATCTACGCCGGGCTGATTCTCGGCGGCGCGGGCAGCCTGGGCGGCGCGATCGTCGGCGCGCTCGTGGTCGAGATCACGCTGGATGGCTTTCTGCGCAGCCAGACCCAGGCCGGCTATATCTTCTACGGGCTGATCATCCTCACCCTCCTGATCAAGCTCCGGCCGTGGCGCCTGCTCGCCGGGGTGTTGGCGGGGATCGTCGGCTTCGGTCTCGCTGCCCATGCCATCGTCAGCGCAATCTCTTCTCGTGCGGTGGCCGGCGGCCCGCAATCGAGCGGCTGGCTCGCCGATGCTGTCCGCCACTGGGTGATCGTTCCGGTCCATCCGAGGGGCCCTGGCAACGTTGGTTTCGTGCTGCTCCTGTGCTTGGTCGTCGCCGTGGTGCAGGTGAAGGGGCGGCGGCGCATCGCCCTGATCATCCCCACCGTATATCTCGCTGCCTGTGTGTGGGAAGCGCGGCTGGTGGCCGAGCCCTCGATCACGCGCCAGATCCTGCTCGGCGCCATTCTCATCGTGATGATGAACGCCCGGCCCCAGGGTTTGCTCGGCACCCGCCGTGTGGAGGTCGTATGAGCGCGCCGCCGCGGCTCGGGCTACAGGGTCTGTCGCTGACCTTCGGCGGTCTGCGGGCGCTCTCCAAGCTGGAGCTCCAGGTTCAGGAGAGCGAGATCGTCAGCGTGATCGGTCCCAACGGTGCGGGCAAGACGACGCTGTTCAACGT
>CAXMLR010000445.1:0-1674 GCA_964194275.1 uncultured Solirubrobacterales bacterium | reverse complement strand
CTGCGCATGCTCGTCGGCCTGGTCAAACCTGACGGCGGCCGCGTAGACGTTCTCGGGGCCCGGATGCCCAACCTCGCCGTGCTGGGTGGCATCGGCTACATGACACAGCAGGCCGCGCTCTACCCGGACCTCTCCGTGCTGGAGAACCTCAGCTTCTTTGCCGCCGTCTACGGCGCGGCGGGGGGCGTTGAGTCCGCGCTCCGATTCGTTGAGCTCTGGGATCGCCGTGACAGCGTGGTGGCGACCCTCTCGGGGGGAATGCGCCAGCGCGCCTCGCTCGCCTGCGCGGTGGTCCACCAGCCCCGGCTGCTCCTGCTCGACGAACCCACCGTTGGGGTCGACCCGGCGCTGCGGCGGCAATTCTGGGACAGCTTCCGGGAGATGACGCGCAGGGGGACCGCGATCATCGTCAGCAGTCACGTGATGGATGAAGCCGAACGCTGCGACAGGCTCGGCTTGATCCGAAATGGCAGGCTGCTCGCCGAGGGGTCGGTCGCCGAGCTCAAGCAGCGCGCCGGCGTGAGCGACCTGGAGTCCGCCTTCCTGCGCCTTTCCGAGGCAGAGAAGTGAACGGTCAGCGCGTCCTGGCGGTGACGCGTCGCCTGCTCCAGCAGTTCCACCGTGACCGGCGCACGCTCGCCCTCCTCTTCGTCGCACCGCTGGTGATCCTCGGGCTGATCGGATACCTGCTGCGGGGCGGCGGTGACCACCCCGCGCTGGCGGTGGTCGACCAGGACCGCGGCCCGGTTGCGGTCGTCGTGGCAGATCGACTGCTTGCCTCCGACCGCGTCGCCGCGTCGGCCCTGACCCTCGGCGAGGCGCGTGACCGATTGGCGCGGGGCGAGCTGGCCGGGTACGTCGTCCTCCCCGCCGGTTTCGGCCAGGGGACGGCTGGCCCGGGCCTCGAGATTCATCTCGAGGGCACCCAACCCGGTCCGTCGGCGGCGGTGCTCCAGGCGGTGAACCAGGCGCTCGCCGCGGCGGCCGGCCAGGGCCGTTCCCGCCCGGCGATCAGCATCAGCTACCTGCACGGCGGCTCCTCGCTCGACACCCTCGACTATTTCGGGGCCGCCTTCATCGGATTGATCGTCTTCCTGCTCGTTTTCGTCGTCACATCGGTCTCTTTCCTGCGTGAGCGCAGCCAGGGCACCCTCGAGCGGCTGATGGCGAGCCCGGTTCGGCGCGCCGAGATCGTGCTCGGCTACATGCTCGGGTTCGGACTGGTGGCGTTGGTGCAGGGACTGATCGTGCTCCTCTTCTCCCTGTACGTCCTGCGCATTCACAACGAGGGCAATGTCGCCCTCGTCTTCCTGCTCGAGACGCTGCTCGCGATCGGCGCCGTCAATCTCGGCATATTCCTCAGCATGTTCGCCCGGACCGAGTTCCAGGCGGTGCAATTCATACCCCTGGTCCTGGTGCCGCAGATCCTGCTGAGCGGCGTCCTCTTCCCCATCTCGAGCGAGCCGCGGCCGCTCCAGTACGTCTCCGACGTCCTGCCCCTGACCTATGCCATCTACGGCATCCGTGACGTGATGCTGAAGGGCGCCGACCTCTCGTCAACCGGCCTGTTGATTGACATCGGCGTCGGCGTTCTCTTCGCGGTCGTCACGGTGACACTGTCGGCGGCCACCCTGCGGCGACGGATCGCCTAGTGGACTGTAACGGTCAAATGAG
>CAXMLR010000444.1:0-7384 GCA_964194275.1 uncultured Solirubrobacterales bacterium | reverse complement strand
CGGAGATGTGTATAAGAGACGGCTGCGCAACCGGGTGGGAGCCGATCTCGGTGATCGCGACGTCGAGTACATACAGCGGATCATCAAGGCCCAGCGCGGCCTCGAGGTGGCAGGGCGCGGCCTCCTGTTCGCCGGCTTCCTGCCCCCGGCTTGGCTCGGCGGTGTGATGGCGCTGTCGTTGTCGAAGATCCTCGACAACATGGAGATCGGGCACAACGTGATGCACGGTCAGTACGACTGGACCCACGATCCCGCTTTGGATTCTCAGAGCTTCGAGTGGGATACCGCCTGCCCCGGCGACCAGTGGCGTCATTCGCACAACTACATGCACCACACCCACACGAACGTCCTCGGGAAGGATCGCGACATCGGCTACGGCATCCTGCGGATGTCGGAGGACCAGCCGTGGCGTCCTCGCGATCTCGGCAACCCGGTCTACGCGGCGTTGCTGGCGTTGCTGTTCCAGTGGGGCGTTGCCGTCCACGATCTGGAGGTCGAGCGGATCGAGTCCGGCGAGGTCAAGTTCAGCGACAAGCGGGACATCCTTGGAGCGATCTGGCGCAAGGGACGCCGCCAGGTGCTCAAGGACTACGTCGCCTTCCCGCTGCTGGCCGGCCCGGCTGCGCCGTTCGTGGCCACCGGCAACCTGACGGCAAACCTGACGCGGAACGTCTGGTCTTTCATGATCATCTTCTGCGGCCACTTCCCGGATGGGGTGGAGGAGTTCTCCGAGGAGGAGGTCGAGAACGAAACCCGCGGAGGCTGGTACATGCGGCAGATGCTCGGGTCGGCAAATCTGACCGGGAGCCGTCTGTTCCACATCCTCAGCGGTAACCTCTCGCACCAGATCGAGCACCATCTGTTCCCGGACATTCCCGCTCACCGATATGCCGAACTGGCCATCGAAGTGCGTGAGATCTGCGAGCGCTATGGACTGCCTTACAACTCAGGTCCGCTGCACAAGCAGTTCGGCTCGGTGGTCAGGAAGATCGTCCGGCTGGCGCTGCCCGGGAGCGGCACAGCACCGCGGCAGCCGGAGATCCCCGCCGAGGTCATCGACGCCGAGATCATCGACGCCAAGGTCGATTCCGAGCGCGAGCTCGTCCCGGCATAAGCGGGATCTGGCCCTGACAGTCCTCGGCTGAGCGGACATGCGGAGGGACCGATGAACCATTCGCTCACGGACGGCGTATTCCGTGCATGAGCATTCTCGCCACCATGCGCATGTACTTCAGGCGCACCCCGAAGCTGTCCAAGACGACCGACATCTACGCCCACAAGGTCAAGCTGCTCGACGGCGGCGAGCTTGATCTGGCCTCGCTACGCGGGCGCCCGACGCTGATCGTCAACACCGCCAGCAAGTGCGGCTTCACGCCGCAGTACGCGGGGCTGCAGTCTCTCCACGAGCGCTACCGCGAGCACGGGTTGCAGATCCTCGGCTCTCCCTCGGCGGACTTCGCGGGGCAGGAGTACGACGAGGCTTCGGAAATCGGCTCCTTCTGCGAGAAGAACTACGGAGTCAAATTCGCCCTCACCGAGCCCACGTCGGTGCGGGCCGACCCCTCGCCGTTGTGGCGCGATCTAGGCCGCCAGCCCGGCTCGGCGCCCCCGGGGTGGAACTTCACCAAGTATCTGATCGGCGCTGATGGCAAGCTGATCGCCCGCTGGCCGACGAAGGTCACGCCGGAGGACCCCAAAGTGCTCGCGGCGATCGAGAGCGCCCTGCCTGAGTAGGGTCAAGGGAGAAACCCGACAGCTACGGAAGGGCGAAACAAGATGGCGACGATGCGAGCTGTACAGGTGGCGCAGGCCGGCGGCGACTTTGAGTTGGTCGAGCGCGAGGTGCCGCAGCCGGCCTTCGGCGAGGCGCTTGTCCGCGTGCACGCCTGTGGGGTGTGTCACAGCGACATGTTCGCCAAGGAGGGTGGCTATCCCGGCGTCTCGCATCCGCTGGTTCCCGGGCACGAGATCGCCGGTGCGATCGAGGCACTGGGCGACGGCGTCCACGGGTGGACGGTCGGACAGCGCGTCGGCGTCGGCTGGTTCGGTGGCAACTGCGGCTTCTGCGAGTGGTGCCGCCGCGGCTCTCTGATCGACTGCGAGAACATGGAGATTCCGGGCATCACCGCCGACGGCGGTTATGCCGACTACGTGGTGGTGCGGGCCAGCGCGCTGGCCTCGATGCCCGACGACCTTTCCGCCGAGCAGGCAGCCCCGCTGCTGTGCGCCGGAATCACCACCTACAACTCGCTGCGCCAGAGCGGCGCCGTCGCGGGCGACCGCGTCGCCGTGCTGGGCGTCGGCGGCCTCGGCCACCTGGGCGTGCAGTTCGCCGCCAAGCTCGGATTCGAGACGGTCGCGATCGCCCGTGGCACGGAGAAGGAGTCGCTGGCGCGCGAGCTCGGCGCGCACCACTACATCGACAGCACCGCCGGCGACCCGGGTCAGGCGTTGGTCGAACTGGGCGGCGCAGACGTGATCCTGTCCACGGTCACCAGCGCCGAGGCGATGGCCGCGGTGTTCGGCGGTCTGCGGCCCCGGGGACGGCTGCTGGTGGTCGGCGCGTCGATGGACCCACTTCCGATTCCAGCCGCCGCGCTGATCGGTGGCAGCAAGTCGCTGATCGGTCACGCCTCCGGTACCGCGCGGGATTCGGAGGACACACTCGCTTTCAGTGTGCTCGCCGGTGTGCGGCCGATGATCGAGACCGTGCCGTTGGAACGCGCGGCTGAGGCCTACGAAAAGATGCTCAGCGGGAATGCCCGGTTCCGCATGGTCATCACGACTGGCGCGAGCTAGATCCGGGCGCGACGGGCATCCCAGCCGGCGTGTGCGTGCCGGATCCCAAGAACGCGGTTGCCTCACGCCGTTTCATGACTCCGCAGATCTCAACTACGGCGGACCGCACGGAGCGACGAACGCCGCCGCCGATATCAACGGCGGCAAGATGGACTTGGCCGCCGACCTTCGACTTCAGCCAACCACCCAGGGCTCCGGTGATCCGGCCGGTGCACCCCGCGCCCGGTCCGGCCTCGACCGGGCCTTGAGGGGAGGCGTTTCGCGACCGGTGGCCACCCAGCGAAGGAAAGTTGGCATGTCGACCATCGAGCACGGGGTCGCGACACCCGCCCGCCGCGCGGGGCGACCCGCTATCGCCAACAGCTGCGTTCGCCCCGCTCCCCGGGGACGGACCGGCGAACCCAATAGCCTGCCGTCGATGACAGCCAACGAAAAGCCCGAGGTCGCGGTTCCCTCTGAGCAGCCGCCGTCCTACCAGCTGGAGATCGACGACATCACGGTCGGCGACGGCCTGGAGGCCAATTCCGGACACGTCGTCGAGGTTCACTACGTCGGCGTCTCGTGGAAAACGGGCGCGCAGTTCGACGCGTCTTGGGACCGAGGTGACACGTTCAAGTTCACGCTCGGCAAGGGCCACGTGATTGCCGGCTGGGACCGGGGCGTCGCAGGCATGAGAGTCGGAGGACGCCGCCGGATCACGATTCCGCCGGACCTGGCCTACGGAAAGCGCGGCGCGGGTGGAGTGATCGGACCCGACGAGACGCTGGTCTTCGTGGTCGATCTGATCGGGATCCACTGAGCGTTCGGCAGGTCGGCCGCCAGAGATCAGTTCCCGCCCGTCAGCCGGCGCACAGACTGTGCCCTAGTCGCGTGGCTTTCAAGATTCGCGACCGGCGATCCTGTGATGCGTGCCGCGAGTGCAACCGGAACGGTCCGACTTTGCTCGGTCTGTCCTTCGAGCCGATTGGAGATGCGCTCGTGGCGCTTGTGGCCTGGACGCCGCTGCTCAGGCCGGCCGAAGCCGCGCGCCGGTCACCCCCAACTCGACCGGAGACCCAGGGAAAGGCGCGACGGGCCCTTCCAGGGCAGCTTCGGTCCATACCCGCTGCGGGCCGCATCTGGCTGAGAGCCGCTAGGTCTTGGCCGCTTGGGCTAGCTGCCGGAGATGGTCGCGCACGCCGGCTCCGTATGCGCTTGGCGTGCCGTCGAGGGCGCGTAGGAGCGAGGGCTCCTTGCAATCGGTCGAGTTCCAGGCCCACGCGAGGTAGGACATGTGGTGGGCATCGGCCCAGTTCATCACGCGGTCGACAGAGTCATGCCGGCAGTCGAACTCGCCGATCTCTCCGGCGATCACCGGAAAGCGCGCGACCACGGCTGCGACCACCCGGTCCCAACAGAA
This sequence comes from uncultured Solirubrobacterales bacterium, assembly GCA_964194275.1. Taxonomy (GTDB): domain Bacteria; phylum Actinomycetota; class Thermoleophilia; order Solirubrobacterales; family Solirubrobacteraceae; genus Palsa-465. The sequence continues at coordinate 3,186 of CAXMLR010000444.1, read as the reverse complement.
CCGCCGCTCGCAGCCGAGCTGGTCGTCATAGTCGTGAAAGCCCGCGATCAGCTGCCGGTTCGGGTCGCGAGGGCGCCAATGCAGCCAGCCGCTGAGGTCATTGGCGAAGTCGATGCCGTCAGCCATCACGGGATTCCGCGCGCGGCTCGCGCGGACCGCGTCGAGCAGGCGCTGCATGCCGGCAATCCGGAAGCGGCGCTGGCAGCCGTCGCGCCAGCAGGCCCAGCTGATCTTCTTGGGCTCGTTGTAGAGGTCGAAGATGACGGCGTGGTCGTCTTTGAAGCTGCCCGCGACAGAGCGCCAGAACGCCGGCGCGTGATCGGCATCGGCCATCACCTCCTCCGTGCTCGACTTGCGCTGACCGGGCGCGACTACGTGCAGGTTCAACAGCACGTACATTCCAGCGCTGTGCAGTTGGTTGACCCAGGCGAGCACCTCACGCCGGTAGCGTTGCGCGCTGTAGCCATTCGGGAGACCGTTGATCCCCAGCCAGCAGTCCTCGTTGAGCGGTACGCGGACGGCGTTGATCTGCCAAGAGTGCATTGCCGTGATGGTGGCAGCGTTCGCCGGAACATCCCAGACTCTGCGGTCGTTGGTCAGGCACTCGTATTGGGCGCCCGAGAAGTTGACACCGCGCAGCTGGATTGGGCTTTCTCCGGCGAGCAGCCGGTTGCTCGCGACCCGCAACGGTGCGAGCCTCGGCGCGGCCCCCTTTACTTGCGAGACCAGAGCGGAGCCGACCACGAGCCCTGGCATCATGGCGACAATCGTCAGCGTGATGCGTAACCGTGCGCCCACGCGCTGATTGTCCGCTGCCTGCCCGCCACAGTCAATCGGCGGCGGCGGCGCCGCCGACGATTTGCCTCTCGGTGGATCGTCGACGCTGTCGGCGCCGACGCGACCGCACTCTCGACCGCGGCGCGCGCTCCGGCCTCAGGTGTCTTAAGGCTGTCTGCAGGTCATGGCTGCGCGCCCGATCGCGCACCGGATGCTGCGGACTTACGGCGACCACGGGGAGGCGATCACCGCCGACTACCTTGACTACCTCTGCACCACGCGCGAGAGCTGGATCAAGGAGCCGTGATCGAGCTAGGGCGACGGAATCACCTCCACCGCGGTCAACCATCAGACGGGGATGGCGGCTCGACCGGGCCAGCCGAGCCGCCGCCCACAGCATCGACGGTCTGCCCCGACCATCGCCAGCGATGGCACGCTCCTCATCGGTGACGATGCTGGGCGTCCGGCGGGCAATCCGGTAGCAGCCCGCCGCCCACAGGTCAGCGGGCCGGGTTGATGAGCTCAACCGTGCCGGGTCCGGCACAGGCGACCAGCACCCGGCCGTTCTCGCCGGCGGTCGATCGCGACACCGTACGGAGCGCCGCCAACCGGGAGTCGGTTCAGCAGATGGAACCTCGGGCGGGACGCCAACGTGAACAGTGCCCCGCCGCGGGTGTCCACCGCGTACAGGCGCCCCCGCGACCCGTGACGACGTGAGTCGGCCCCGCGCCCGCAGCTACGCTCCCCGATGCGCGCAGCGTGCGCCCATCGGTCAGTGTCACTGAGTTCAAGCGCACGTCGACGACAGCAACATCGGCCCGAGCGCCACCACCCCCGCCGGCTGGGCGAAGCCTCCGACATGGCCGATCACTCGTGATCCGACGATCGCCGAGAGGTTGCCGGCCAAATTCGTTGGCCACGAACGCCTGCTTGCTTGTCGCCGCAAGCGCATAGACGAGCGCATTGCCGAACTGGAGCGTCTCAAGCTCGGCGTCACCGAATGCATCGGCTGCGGCTGCCTGTCGCTTGACCGTTGCAAACTCGCAAACCCGGCTGACCGCGCAGCAAGCCTTGGTCCCGGGCCGCGCTTCTGGATCGGCGACCGCCCAGGAGGGCAAGCAGTGCGGAAACAGGGCGCGCGTCGGCCGTGACCGTGGCGAACCGGCGATCAATCACGTTCTCCACGCTGGACGTCTTGTTTCTCGTTGAGGGCCGGCAGCCCAAGTTCGCCAGCGGGCCCATCGAAGCAATCAATCCAATCCGGTCGAGACCGATCACGATCATCATGCCTCCGAGCCTCCCGCGCGCTGTGGCTCGTCTAGCCCGCCGAGATGTTCGGCCCCGGCGGGAGTTTGGTCCGCGAACGGGTCGAGACCTTGGCCTGTCGGATCGTCAGCTGGCCTCGCTCAACCTGCTTGTCGATCCGCTCTAGGCGTTGCCGGCGTCTGCGAGCGTCTCCGGTTTCATCTCTCACACGCGGCTGCTCGGGCGGCATAGCACTCTCTGTTCGGATCTGGAGTCACTGGCCAAGAACGTCGCCCGGCGCGCCCGGACCTGGAAGCGGAAACCAATCGCCGGCGGCCTCGACGAAGGCCGGGCGACGGGTCAGCGCGTCTATGGGCGACGGTACCGCGAATAGCGGCCGAGCGAGCACGGCTTAACAATTGGGCTCCAGGAGAAGTAGACCTGGCGCGGGTGCCCGCGAGACCGGTTCTGCGCAGACGTTCCTGAACGGTGTTCATGGTGCTGGTGTGTGGCCCGGCGGTTGCGGTGGCTTCGGCGGTAGGTGGGTCTCGCACCGCGTCCCGTGGCGTCCGGACGGTAGCGCCCGCTACCTTCATCGGCAGTGAGCGAGGACTGGCTCCTCTGCCATCGCGTTCTGACGCAGAATCGCCCCGCGTCTTGACAACCGCCTCTCACGGCTGGGAGTCTCCCGAGCGCGTAGATCGTTCCAATCGTCGCCGAGGAAGGAATCCATTCCGTGCGACACGCCCAGCTCGGACCAGTCGACATTCAGTCCGCCGCCCGCCACTACATCTGGCCACAGCTGACGCGCGCCGAGGTCGAGGCCAAGGTCCCGCAGGTACTGACCACGGGGACCGGTGTGCGCGTGCAGACGGCTGACGGCACCGAGTACCTCGACCTGATGAGCACGGTCTCGCGCGCGTCCTCCTTGGGCTACGGCGAGGAGCGGATGGCCGAGGCTGTCTACAAACAGCTGCGCCGCCTGCACTACGGCGGCACCGCCCACTCCCAGGCGGACATCACCCTTGAGCTGGCCGAACGGATCGCCGGGCTCGCGCCCGGTGAACTCACGGCAAGCGTCTTCGTCGGCAGCGGCTCCGAGGCCAACGAGGGTGCCTTCAAGCTCGCACGCTTCTATCACCACCCCCGGGGGGGTGGCTCTTT
>CAXMLR010000443.1:0-3683 GCA_964194275.1 uncultured Solirubrobacterales bacterium | reverse complement strand
CGCGAGTCGATGACCCTACCGCTGCAAGGCGCGACTCACACGTGCTGATCGCCACCGCGGACGTCGGGGTGCACAACGTTTCCCGGGCCGGTCTGAGCGTTTGGCTTGGATCGCGCCTCGGTGCTGAGCGTCAATCCTCAGGCTGTCGTGGTCGTGATCTCTGCGTTTGGCAGCGATGGTCCAGCCGGCGGGACGGCGGGCTACGATCTGGCGGCCCAAGCCGCTTCGGGGCTCCGATGGATGACGCGCGAGTTGGCGATCAGGTCCCGGTTCGTGCTGGCGAGATTCTTCGTCATGGGGCTTGATCAGCCCCGGCGCAGATCACGGCGGAGCCCAGAGGATCGGTCATGCAATCCGAACTCGGGGCGGGGACGTTCGACCCCTTCGATTAGGTCTGCGACATAGCGGCCGAGGTGCGGCCCATGCTTGAACCCGTGTCCGGAGCCGCCCCCAACCAGCCAGACGCGCGGGTGTTCGGGATTCTGAGCGATCACGAAGTGCTTGTCCGGGGTCAGCTCATACTGACAGACGTGCGAGGACACGACGGGCGCGTGCGCGAGTGACGGGAAACGATGGGCAAGACGCATTCGCGCTTCTGACTCGTAGCCTCGATCGATGTAGCGTGATCCGTTATCCGGATCGAAGTCAGGGCTCTCCGAGTTCACGTACAGGGCCTTCAGGCCGTACCCGTCGAGATCCCCAAGCCCATACGCGTCGCCGTCGAGCCACGCAGGAACCGAGGGCGTCCGCCAGGCGGCGTCCACGCCAAAGTGAATGACGTTCTGCTTGGCCGACCGGATCGGCGCCAGGCGAGGGAAGATCTGGCTCATCCAGGGGCCGCACGCCCAGATCACTACGTCCGCTTCGAGGATGGCGGTGGAGATCCGCACGCGACATCCGTCGGGTAGGGCGCGACCATGCACGATCCGCATTCCGTGGCGGATCGCCCGCTTCACGAGGCACTGGACGGCGGTCCGTGCGCGCAGCACTCCTGCATCGGGCTCGTAGAGCACGAAGGCAAGATCATCCGTACGTACGTCTGGGAAGAACGAGGCGGCGGCGTCTGGGGCGACTCGTTTGACGGGAATTTCAAGCCTGCGGAGGGCGCGTTCAATCACCGCCTCGAAACCGTTCGGGTCGCGGGCAAACCAGACGACACCGCATTCGACGAACAGTTCCGTGCCCTCATCCTCGCCGATCGAGCGCCACAACTCGCGTGCACATCGAGCCGAGTTCGTGTACCAGTCCCCGCAGTCGTCCGTTCCGTGGCCCATCCGAAGCAGGCGCGAGCTGTCGGCGGAGCTGGCCCGGACGTTCGCGGGCGCATATTGCTCGACTAGGGTCACACCCCATTCACGTTCGGTCATCGCTTCCGCGATCGACGAACCGAACACGCCCGAGCCAACTATGATCGCCGTCTTGGACCGCGTCGCCAACGTAATCGCCTCGCTAGAAGAGAGCCGGCTGGCGGTAATCGATCTTGACTAGGTAGCGCAGAGTGTCACTCAAGACGATTGAAACGCCAACGAGCGCGACCGGTGCACTCGGCCATAATCCGCACGGTCGAGTTTGGGTGCCGCTCCGGACGCGTTGCTTCGTCCCGGAAGGCGCGTCGGAGTCGAGGGGCACGCCGCGGCCCGCCTTTGCTGTCTTTCTTCTTGTGCACTCCGCAGTAGCCGCTCACGTCCTAACAAAGACGCCGCCCTGGTCAAGGCGCACCTCGTACGTCGCTACGCGCCGGGCGGCGTCATCGACGCAAACGCCGGTTTCAAGGTTGAACTCCCACCCGTGCCAGGGGCAGCGCAGGACGGCCTCGCCTCCCAGCGCGTACTCGCCGGGAGCTCCGATCAAGCGTTCGGTCACCGTGCCCAGACAGAGAGGCGCGCCTTGGTGCGGGCACCGACTCCTCACCGCCCGGGGACCATCCGGAGTCACGACAACCCCGATGTCCCGTCCGCCCAAGCGAGCGATCAGGTACCCGTCGCGCTCCAGCTGCTGGACAGTGCCGACTGCACGCCACTGCGTCACGCTCGCGCCCGCAGATCGACAGCCCCATCCGTCACCAGGCCAAGGCGGTCCCCGTACAGCGCCGCCGCGGTGCCATGCATGACCTGACTACGCCAGCTCGCGGGCAGACGCCCGAGCATGAACTTAGGGTCATCGAAGTCCCAGTGAGGATAATCGGAGGCAAAGCAGAGGTTGTGGGGAGCGCCCACCGCCTCGAGCATCTCGAAGAAAAGTGCGTCTCTGCCGTCGGTGTGTTCCAGCGGCTGAGTGGAAAATGAGACGTGATCACGCGCTACTTCGCTCGGCTTGCGGTCCAGCCACGGCACTTCGACTCGCAGGGCACGCCAGTTAGTGTCCAGCCGCCACAGGATTCCCGGGAGCCACGCGATTCCGCCCTCCATGAACAGCACCCGCAGGTTCGGAAAGCGCTCGAACACGCCGTGGCACAGCAACGACACCAGGTGCGCCATGATGCTCCCGGCAACTCCCACCGTGTGCCACTCGATGTAGAAAGTAGGGGGGCCTGCGCTGCCCGGAGTTGCCGCGATGCCGCTCCCTTCTGCGCCCGAATGAATCGCGATCGGGAGCCCGCACTCGTCCGCAGCCTCGAAGATGGGCAGATACCGGGGATCGCCGTATGGCCGTTCGGATCCTCCGACCAGCAGCACGTGCGCGAAACGTGGATCGTCTGCACAGCGTCGGATCTCTGCGGCCGCTCGTGCGGGGTCCTGGGTAGGACAGACGATTCCGGCGCGTAGGCGCCGGTCCTCGTCCAGATAGCGCTCGCGTATCCAATCATTGTGCGCCCGCGCGAGCTCGGCGGCGCGATAGGTACTCGCCATTACCCCCACCGCGATGCCGTCGGCGGCGTTGAGGATCCCGATCTCCGGAGAGTACGCGTCCAGCACCTGCTTCTGGATCGCCGCCAGCGATGTCATCGTCCCCTCGCCGCTCTCCTGCTCTGCGTCCAAGCGGAACCAGCTAACCGGATGGCTCCACGGATAATCCGGAAGCCCAAGCGATGGCCCCTGCAAGCGAAACCATTCGCGCTGGGCTGGTTCAATGTAGGACAGCAGCTCGTCGGGATTGATGAGGACGTGGATATCAGTGTCAATCATCACGCGCCTCCCCCAAGTCGAAGAGGTTCGATGGGACGGCGTCTCACGTCGCGACGATCAAGGGCATGGACGCTGGAGCGCAACCAGACGCAGGCGGGGCGGCCTCGGCTCGAGGATCGCCGCGGTGCGGTCTCGTGAACGGGACTTGACAGAATTCGCTTGATGGGGCATGGTTCTGGCGAGATGAAAGCAGGTCTGATCACCGAAAGTCAAGACGGCGTATCTCCCCGCCCGCGGTACGTGTGGCTGCTTTGTATTCCGTTCAGCGGGCAACGATTTCGCTCGGCGATATCATTGAGCCGCTCAACTGGGCCCGGAGCGGACCGCTCGTTGCGGTACCGCAACGCGTCTCGAGCGGTCGTTCCTCGCCGCGACGCGGTCACGACACGCTTCCGCGCCGCCTCCGCGGCGCGTGTTTCTCGCGAGGCTCTGAGCGAGGTGATCGTTCCCAAACTGCAGGCCACGGCCATGGCGATCGATCGGGCGTACGCCGGCGAGATCGGAGGATCCACGACACAGCTGGCCTCCCGAGGCGCCGCGAGTCGATGACCCTACCGC
>CAXMLR010000442.1:0-5908 GCA_964194275.1 uncultured Solirubrobacterales bacterium | reverse complement strand
CGACCTCGTAGTCGTCGCCGAGCACGTCTCCGACCCTCGCGGCAGCAAGCACGAGATCGCGACCCGTGCCCTCTTTTCTCCGCACCCGCATGTAGTCGATGTCGGGTCCGACCGCGGCGGCGACGTTCGAGATGAGCGTCCATGGCGTCGTCGTCCACACGAGGAGATCGAAGTCGCGGTCGACCACAGGGAAGCGCACGTACACCGACGGCTCGGTGAGGTCGCGGTACGCGCCGGGCTGACCGAGCTCGTGGCTCGAGAGGGTGGTGCCGTCACGGGTGCAGTAGGGGACCACCTTCAGTCGCTCGTACAGCAGGCCCTTGTCGTAAATCGTCTTCAGCGCCCACCAGACGGACTCGATGTAGTCGTTGTCAAGCGTCTGGTAGGCGTTGTCGAGGTCGATCCAGAACCCGATCCGCGCGGTCAGCCTGTTCCAGTCCTCGACGTGGCTCAGCACCTTCTCCCGGCAGCGCGCGTTGAACTCCGCGATCCCGTAGCGCTCGATGTCGGCCTTGGACGTGAAGCCGAGCTCCGCCTCAACCGCGAGCTCGACCGGCAGCCCGTGACAATCCCAACCGCCCTTGCGCTCGACGTAGTACCCGGACATCGTCTTGTAGCGGGGGAAGATGTCCTTGAACACGCGCGCCAGCACGTGATGTGAGCCCGGAGGTCCGTTCGCCGTCGGCGGCCCTTCGTAGAAACCCCAGGGCGGCGCGCCCTGACGGCGCCGGAGCGACTGCGCGAACACCTCCCGCTCGCGCCAGCGCGCCAGCACGCGCTCCTCGAGCTCGGGGAAGGCGGCGCGCGGATCGACCGGACGATGGGGGGGCGACATGCGCGGTGATTCTAGGAGGCCGCTGATCGGCGGCCCTCGAGCGTCGCGGCGCTGCTGACGCGGCCGGGCTATCGGGTGCGCAACGCGTAAGCCGCGGGCGCGGCAGCCGACTCAGCCTGACGTGCCCGGTGGGCGTCCAGACGCGCCAGCAAGGTGTCCCGGGCGCGGATCGGAGTGTCCCCGAGGCGGCAGACGGTGCTGGCGCCCGTATCGGGTACCGCGCCGCGGTAGTCGAACACGACCACCTCCTGCACGACGGTGCGTACCGCGTAGACCAGCCGGCCGATCGAGTCCAGAGACACGCGTCGGCCGGTCAGCACGACGGCGTTCGGGTCAAGCGCGCGCAGGGCACGACCGAGCCTTGCGAGCTCGATCGCCGGGGTCAGCATCAACGTTCGCACTCCGGCACGCCGGAGAATCAACTCGAGCGCCTGGGCCTGCAGCGAATCGACGTCGCAGGGCACGGAGGCGTCGAAGATCAAGATCCCCTCGCTGCGCGAGGCGGGCGGGGAGAGGCGTTTCAGCGCCGACAACCAGCCGGTCGCCAGACGCCATCCGAACTCGTACTCGGCTGTGGTCCGATCTGGCTCGGCGAGCGATTGGACCGCGTCCAGCAGGACTTCTTCGATCGTGCGCTCGAATGACCGCAGCGTGAGGCTCTCCTCCAGCAGGCGATTGGACCTTTCTTCATCGAAGGCGCTGAACGCCCCCGCCAGCCGGGCTGAGGAGGACGGGCCCTCGCCGCGCTCGCGGGTCAGCGAGACTGCCGAGGAGACGTTGTGCGTCTCGGCCAAGGTAAGGCGCAGGGATTCGATCTCGGCCAGTGCGTACTGGCGGTGGCCACCGGGAGAGCGAAGCGGTTGCGGGAAGCCGTAGCGACGTTCCCAGCTGCGTAGCGTATTGGGGCTGACGCCGAGCATCGCCGCAGCAGCGTTGGTTCGGATCCCACTCATTGGTGAAGTTATGGTCCTCTGGCCACCCCTTTGCAAGGCCCGCAAGCCTCGGTGCACATTGACCGCCTCCATGCAGAGGCAGGAGCCAACACATCGGGGGCGACGGATCGGGGCTGGGGTCGCCGACGCCCGGGGCGCGTTCAGCGGGGCGCCCGAGCGCGCTCGCGGCCACTTCGCGATGCCGAAAAACCACCTTTGGACAGCGGAATGCGAGGATGAAGGGCGATGCGCTTGCGCCTATATCACCATCGCGACGGCGCGCGTGTCGCCTACCGGGAAACCGGCACCGGGCCCCCGCTGGTACTGCTCCACTCGCTCGGGCTCTCCCATCGCGAGTGGGAGCCGATCGTCGCGCCGCTCTCGCGCCGCTTCCGGGTGATCCTGCCTGATCTGCCGCTGCATGGAGACTCCGAGGACCGGCCGCGGCACTCATACACGCCGGACTGGCTGGCCGATGTGATAGCGGGCTTCTGCCGCGAGGTGGCTGGACCACGCCCGCTGCTCGCCGGACATGACATCGGCGCGGAGCTGGCGCTGGCGCTTATCAGCAGCGGTCGCCTGGAGGTGGCACGCCTCGTGCTGATGCCAAACCGATTGCACCGGCGCGATCAGTTTGGGGGTAAGCGCGCCGCTTGGCGAGTTGCCTGCCGGATGGCGGCTCTGCCTGGACTGGACCGGGTGCTGGCGCACGCCGCGAAGCTGATGTTCCGCCCGGCCTCCGGCGAGCGGCTGTCGGCTCAGCGCAATCCTGCGGCGCGGGATCTCGTGCGGCATGCGTTCGCCGACGTCGGGGGAAACGGCAACCGCGCGCGCTCGTGGGCGAAGTTCGCCCGTCGCTGGCCGGTGGAGGCGCAGAGCCAGCTGCTCGACGCTTATCCCCGGATCGGCATCCCGGTCTTGCTGCTGTGGGCCGAGGAGGATCACGCCTACCCGCTGATCGGACCGCAGGAGGCGCTGGACCTGCTGCCCAACGGCCAGCTGCGCACGCTGGCGGGCACCGGCTTCCTGATGGCCTACGACGACCCCGTCGGCGTCGCGCGAGAGCTGATCGCGTTCTGCGGCTGAAACCGCGACCGGATCACCGCTGGGGCGCAGCGGTCGACCCACGGCGCTGGAGGTTCGGCTCGATCACCAGGCGCCGGCGCCCCCGGCGCCCCTCGATCGCCGCCAGCGTCATCCCCACCGCGACATCGACCAGGCGGTCGGAATTCCAGTCGAAGCTCGTCAACGGCGGAGCCAGCAGCGCCGATATCGGATGGTCGTCGTAGCCGATCACCGAGAGATCATCCGGGATCGTCAGGCCCAGCTCGCGCGCCGCCGCATAAACGCCGTAGGCGATCGAGTCCGAGAAGCAGAATGCCGCGGTGGGCTTGCGCTCTGAGCGCAGGACCGCCCGGGCGACATCTGTCGCCTGCTCGAGCTCGTAGGCCGCACTCACCATGAACACGTCGAGTCCCAGCCGTTCGCTTTCCGAGGCGACCAGAACCTCGGCGGGCCGGTCGGTCGTCGGTGCGCCGGGAGGGCTCAGCACGGCGACGCAGCGGTGCCCCAGCGCGTGGAGGTGCTCGAACGCGCCGGTGACCCCGGTGCGGTTGTCGAACAGAACCTCTCCGGCCGTGTCCGCCCCGACGAGAGCGTCACCGATCGAGACCACAGCCAGCGAGTCGGCCAGCTCGATCCAGAATCCATCCGAGGGGTCGATCGGCGAGACGATCAAGCCGTCCACCTGCTGGTCACGCAGCTGTGCGGCCAGCAGCCGCTGGCGTTCGGGATCGCCGCCGGCATCGAGGATCAGGGCGTAGCGGTCCCGCGCAAGCAGCGCTCGCCCGGCCTCGGCCGCGAGTCGCTGCTGCCAGAGGTCCTCCAGCGAAGGGCCAAGGATTCCGACCATGCCGGTGCGCCCGCTCGCCAGCGCGCGGGCGATTGGGTGCACCTCGTAGCCCAGATCGCTGGCCACCTTGCGCACGCGCTCCTGCGTCTCCTCGGAAACCTGCATGCCTCTGAGGGCGTAGGAAACAGCCGCGGGGGACAGCCCCGCGGCGTCAGCCACCTCGCGAATCGTCACACGCTTGGCGGGCGAAGGCACTGGGTCAAGCCTAATCCGTCGGCCGCGGGGCGGAGCGGTTTTCAACGGATCCTCGCCCCGAAGGTCCCGACGGGCCAGCCCGGCGGCTCCCAATTTATCCCTGGGGCCCTTGACATCGGCAATGTGAACCGGTTCACTGAAACGATTCATGAACCGGTTCACTTCATCATCGACATTGCTCTCAATCAGTGCGCTCAGCCTGGTGATCTGAGTGATCGTGGACGTCCATCAGCACTTGTGGCCCGAGCCGCTGATCGAGGAGTTGCGCAAGCGGACCGACCCGCCACGCCTGCGCGACTGGACGCTGGTGCTGGCCGGCGAGCCCGACTACCGCATCGATCCCGACGAGCACGATGTTGCCCGCCGGGTCAGCGAAAACCGGGATGATCGCGTCGAGGTCGCGCTCAACTCCCTGTCCAGCCCGCTCGGGATCGAGTCGCTGCCGTTCAACCAGGCGCACAGGCTGCTCGAGGCCTACCACGACGGCTCGCTGGCGCTTCCGGATCCATTCCGGGCCTGGGCGTCGGCGTGCCTGAACGAGATCGATCCTGGGGCCCTCGAGCGCGATTTGGAGCGTGGCTTCGTCGGGCTTCAGCTCCCGGCCACCGCGTTGCTCTACGAGGCTGACTATGACCGCGTCGCCCCGCTGCTCGGCACGCTCCAGAACGCCGCGCGGCCGCTGTTCATTCATCCCGGGCCCGCGGCTCTTCCACGCAGTCCCGGTCCTGGCTGGTGGCCGGCGATCGTCACCTACGTACAGCAGATGCACGCTGCCTGGTTCGGGTTCCGCGTGCATGGGCGCCGGCGCCATCCGCACCTGAAGGTCTGCTTTGCCATGCTGGCCGGGCTCGGGCCGCTACATGGCGAGCGGTTCGCGGCTCGCGCGGGCTCGCGCACCGTCACCGATCCGAGCGTGTTCCTCGAGATCTCCTCGTACGGCACCAAGGCGATCGACGCCACGATCCGGATGTTGGGCATCGACGGACTGGTCAACGGATCAGACCGGCCCTACGCCCGGCCGGTCCGTCCAGAGGTTGGCGACGCGGCGCTGCACGCGCTGCGAACCGCAAACCCATTGCGTCTACTCGACCGAGAAAAGGAGGTGTCTCATGAGCTGGCTTCCGCTTCCCGAGCGCAACCTGCAAACCCATGAGCTGGAGACGCTAGTCAACCGTCTGGCTGAGGAGCCGGACTCCTGGCGCGGCCATGTTCTGTTCTCGGACGGCGCGCGACACTACGCGTCCCTGTACCGCGACGACTGGGTCGACGTGTGGTTGATCAGCTGGACACCCGACGGCGACACCGGCTGGCACGACCACGACCTGTCTTCTGGGGCGGTGCGGGTGATCGAGGGAGCGCTGGTCGAGGCCAATCCGCGGATGGGCGGACAGGCCGCAGTCCGCGTGGTCGAGGCGGATGAGTCGTTCTCGTTCGGGCCCGAGCACATCCACCGGCTCTCCGGGCATGGCGATCACTCGGTATCGCTGCACGCCTACTCGCCGCCGCTGTGGCGGCTCGGCCAGTACTCGATCGACGATGACGGTGTGATGCGCCGCCGCTCGGTCAGCTATGCCGATGAGCTCCGCCCGCTGGATCAGAGCCTGGCCGCCTGAGCGCGGCGGAGGCCGGCTGCCGTCGCGCTCGCGGTAGCTTTCAAGGGAGATAGCGAACGGCGAAAGGAAACGGCATGGGCGTGCAGGAGCAGCAGCAGCTTTGGGGTGGAGAAACGACCAAGGCCGTGGCGAACTTCCCAGTGTCCGGCGAGACCGTGCCTCTACCCGTGCTGCGCTGGCTCGGCCAGATCAAGGCGGCGGCCGCGCGGGTGAACGCTGAGCTCGGCCTGATCGACGGAGAGCTGGCGACGCGGATCGCCGCGGCCGCCGACCGGGTCGCGGCCGGCGAATTCGATGACCAGTTTCCGATCGACATCTTCCAGACCGGTTCGGGCACGTCCTCCAACACGAACGCCAACGAGGTGATCGCGAGCCTGGCGGGTGAGGGAGCCCATCCCAACGACCACGTCAACATGGGCCA
>CAXMLR010000441.1:0-16290 GCA_964194275.1 uncultured Solirubrobacterales bacterium | reverse complement strand
GCCGACCGGATGCTCGACATGGGCTTCCGCCCGGCCGTCGACCGGATCGTCAACGCGTGCCGTGACCAGCGGCAGACCCTGTTTTTCTCGGCCACGCTCGATGGGGCGGTCGGCGAGGTAGCGCACCGTTACACACGTGACGCGATCCTCCACGAGCACGAGCCCGTACAGCATCGCGACACCGTACAGATTGAGCATCGATTCATCCGTGTCACCCACGAGGGACGTCTGGCTTCACTGGTCACTGAACTTAGCCGCGAGCGCGAGCTGACGCTCGTCTTCGTCCGCACGAAGCGCGGTGCTGATCGCCTGGTCAAGCGGCTTCAGTCGCATGGCATCCCAGCGATGGCGATGCACGGCAACAAGACCCAGAATCAGCGCGAGCGGGCGCTGGCTAGCTTCGAGTCGGGCAGGGTCGACACACTGGTCGCCACCGACGTCGCCGCTCGGGGGATCGACATCGCCAATATTTCCCACGTGATCAATTTTGATCCGCCGCCGGACCGCGACTCCTATGTGCACCGGATCGGGCGAACCGGACGCGCTGGCCGCCCCGGCATCGGGATCACTCTCGTGGACAGTGCTCAACGTCACGAGGTCGGCCGTTTTGCGCGCCAGCTGGGCATCGAGCATGGGCTGGGCGCCGATGACGGTGTCCGCACGGCGCCTCCCGCGCGCGCGGGTTCGCCTGCCCGCCAGGGCGCCGGGCCTGCCCGCCACGGCGCCGGCTCGCGCCAGGGCGCCGGCTCGCGTCGACGGGATGGCAGACATAGCCGGAGCCGGTAGGCCCTGCGGTCTGCAGGGAGGCTCGCGACCGGTTAGCGTTGAGCAATGGAACTGTCGGAGTTACCGGCCGTTGCCGGCGTCACCCATCGTTATGTCCAAGCTGGCGCGACGCGGCTGCACGTCGCTGAGGCTGGGGAGGGGCCGCCACTGATCCTCCTGCACGGATGGCCGCAGCATTGGTGGTGCTGGCGGCATCTGATCCCTCGCCTCGCCGATCAATATCACGTACTCGCTCCTGATCTACGCGGCTGGGGATTCTCGGATGCACCCCCTGGCCGTTACGCCAAGGCCACGCTGGCTGCCGACATCATCGCCCTACTCGACGCCGAACGCCTCGACCGGGTGAAGCTGATCGGCCACGACTGGGGGGGTTTTATCTCGCTTCTGCTGGCGCTCGAGCATCCGGACCGAATCGAGCGACTGGTTGCGTTGGACATCGTCCCGCCGTGGCCGGCCGCCGCACGGCTCGGTCCGGGGCTGCTCCAGCTGTTGTCCTACCAAGTTCTGCTGGCGACGCCGGGGCTCGGACCGCGCTCGCTGACCGCCGGCAATCTCCTCGTGCGGACCCTGATTCGCAAGGGCAGTGGCCGTGGCGCCGATTGGAGCGACCAGGAGCTCGACATCTACGCCAATGTCCTGCGCGAGCCCGCCCGGGCCCGCGCGAGCTCGGCCGCCTATCGCACGTTCCTCACGCGCGAACTTCCGGAGAGCAAGCTCGGCGGCCACAACCCGGAGAGCCTGGACGTCCCGACCCTGCTGGTGATGGGCGGCGCCAGCCTGCTGCGGCGACTGCTCGCCCCGCAAACGGTGGGCAACCTCGAGGTACGGGACATCGAGGGAGCCGGCCACTTTCTGCCGGAGGAGGCTCCCGAACAGGTGCTGGATCTGGCACTGCCGTTTCTGGCTGGCTGAGTCTGTCCTTCGGCGGCCCGGGCCGTCCACGGTTGAGTCCGTCCCCGGGCCGCGCTACATTCACGAACACATGTTCGACCACCGGCGCTGCCGGAGGCAACGCGACAAGGAGTGGACGGATGGATCTCACCAAACGTCAACAGGAGATTTTCGATTTCATCAAGCGGTACTCGGCCAAGTACGGCTACCCGCCGACGGTGCGTGACATCGGCAAGGCGGTGGGGCTGGCGTCGTCGTCGACGGTCCACGCGCACCTGGCCAACCTCGAGCGCATCGGGCTGCTCCGGCGGGATCCGACCAAGCCGCGTGCGATTGAGCTGCTCGACCGCGCCGCCGCGGGCGTGCGGAGCCTCGTCCGGCCCGGACTTCCGCTCATCGGCCAGGTTGCTGCAGGCCAGCCGGTGCTGGCCGAGGAGAACATCGAGGACTACATCCAGACACCCGGATTTGCCGGTGGTGAAGATGGTGAGTACCTGCTGCGGGTGCGCGGTGAATCGATGAAGGACGTCGGGATTCTTGAAGACGATCTTGTCGTGGTCCGGCCCCAGGATGTCGCCAACGACGGCGACATCGTGGTTGCGCTGGTGGGTGAGGAGGCGACGGTCAAGCGCTTCTTTCAGGAAGCGGACCACGTTCGGCTTCAGCCTGAGAACGAGGCGATGGAGCCAATCCGCAGCCGGGACGTACGCGTGCTCGGGAAGGTCGTGGGCCTGATGCGGAGCATGTCGTGAGAGGGACGAGCGCATGACCACGATGGTGGCCTCGCGCCTGCCCTCGCTGTTCGACGAGGTGGGCGGTGAGCCGACGCTGGACGAATTGCTCGTCGGCGTATGGGAGGAACTCGCCGCCCACCGAGTCGTAGTCTGCCCGGTCTGCGCGGAGGTGATGGTGCCCCGGTACGGCGTGCATCCCCGGCCGATCGGTGGTTGCTGCAAAGATTGTGGCGCGACGCTCTCGTGACCCAGGTGGACCGGCCGGCGGCGCTATGCTGACCCTTGCAGGCTGAGCAGCCGCGGAGGTGAAGGACCTTCGAGGAAAGTCCGGACATCAAAGGGCGAGGTGGTCGGTAACGCCGACCCGGGGAAACCCGCGGGAAAGTGCCACAGAAAAGACACCGCCTAAGCCTGGGGCCGCTGCAGAGCTCCAGGCCGGTAAGGGTGAAATGGTGCGGTAAGAGCGCACCGGCGTCGCGGTGACGCGGCGGCCAGGTAAACCCCACCTGATGCTAGGCCAAGCAGGACCGCTTGCAGGTTGCCCGCCAAGGTCCGGGTAGGCCGCGTAGATGGATGGTTGCTCTCGACAAGATCCGGCTTATAGGCCTGCTAAGGAGAAGCCCCGCTTCGGCGGGGCTTCTCTATGCCAAATTGCCTGCAAGGATCACCGACGGCTGAGCTCAGCCAACCGGTGCAGCGAGTCGCCTTCAAGGCGAAACCCATTCCATTCGTGCAGGCGCGCGGCCCCGAGCCGGTCGTAGAACTCGAGCGCAGGGGTGTTCCAAGCAAGCGCCGACCATTCGATGCGCCCGCACCCGCGCCGCACGCCCAGCCGCGCCACATGCGCGAGCAGCGCCCGGCCGATTCCATCGCCACGGCGTTCCGGCCGCACGTAGAGGTCCTCGAGCCAGATTCCGGACCGGCACAGCCACGTGGAGAACGTCGGGAAGAACAGCGCGAACCCGGCCGCTTCACCCTCGACGGCGGCGATCACCGCCTCCGCGGAGGGCGGTGAGTCGAACAGCGCGGCCGCCAGCAGCTCCTCGTTGCCGAGGACTCGATCGGCGGCTCGCTCGTAATCGGCCAGCTCGCGGATCATGCTCAGCAACAGCCCGGTGTCCAGCCGCTGGGCCGGGCGGATCTCGCAGGCCTCGTTCAAGCGCCTTCAGGCGGATCGATCTCGCGCTTGAGGATCTTCCCGGTCGGACCCTTGGGCAGGTCATCCACGAACCACACGCGCCGCGGATACTTGTATGCGGCCACCTGATCCTTGACGTAGTCGCGCAGCTCCTCCGGGCTGACTTCCTCGCCCTCCTTGAGCGCGACCGCCGCGCCGACCTCCTCACCGTACTCGTCGTGGGGGATCCCCAGCACCGCCGCTTCTCGCACGGCCGGGTGCTCGTACAGCACCTCTTCGATCTCCCGGGGGTACACGTTGTAACCGCCCCGGATGATCATGTCCTTCTTGCGATCGACGATGAAGAAGTAGCCGTCCTCGTCGACGGTTGCCATGTCGCCGGAGTGAAACCAGCCGTCTCGGATCGACTCCTCGGTGGCATCCGGGCGGTTCCAGTAGCCCTTCATCACGTTGTGACCTCGGATCACGATCTCGCCCACCTCACCCTGATCCACCGGCGTCCCGTCCTCGTCGACGACCTTCATCTCCACCCCATCGATCGGGGTGCCGATCGATCCCGGCTTGCGCTCCTGGTCAGGATGATTGAACGAGGCCACCGGCGATGTTTCCGAGAGGCCGTAGCCCTCCAGCACCTTGCATCCGAATGCCTCCTCGAACCCGCGCATGAGCTCCACCGGCATAGCCGATCCGCCTGACGCGCACACCTCCAGGGTCGAGGTGTCAGCGCCTTCACGCTCGGAGCAATTCAGCATCGCCCCGTACATAGTCGGAACGCCCAGGAACACGTTGACGTGGTCACGCTCAATGATCCCCAGCGCCTTCGCCGGATCAAAGCGGGGAATCAGGGTCAGTGTCCCGCCGGCCGCGACGGTGGCGTTCATCGAGCAGGTCTGTCCGAAGGAGTGAAACAGCGGCAGCGCGCCCAGGGTCACACTGTCCGGGCCCAGGTCGAAAAGTCCACGCGCGATCTCCGCGTTACGGCCTAGGTTCTGATGGGTCAGCTCGGCGCCCTTGGGCGTGCCCGTTGTCCCCGAGGTGTAAAGGATCACGGCGGTGTCCTCGGCGTCGGTGTCGGCTACGTCGGTGTGCGGATCAGCCGCGCCGATCACTCTCTCGAACTCGCCCGGCTGGACCAGCACGCATTCGGCGCCCGACTCCTCGGCTCCCGCCTGGGCATCCTCCGCGAAGTCGTGCCAGGCGAACAGCAGCTTGGCCTCCGGGTCGCCGAGGTAGAAGGCCACCTCACGGCGGCGGAGCAGCACATTCATCGGGACCACGACACCGCCGGCCCGCAGGATGCCGTAGTAACAGGCGAGAAAGTAGGGGACGTTCGGCAGCATGATCCCGACGCGGTCGCCCGGGTTCACGCCCCGCTCGCCGAGCAGACCGGCGACGCGAGCCGAGGCCTCGTCGAGCTGCGCGTAGGTGAACTCGGCGTCGTCGAGCTTGACGGCGACGTGGTCGCCGTCGCGCTGCGCAGCTTCGGTGAGGAGGCCGGCCAGGTTCATCGTTGGCCGAAGCCTACCCGCGTCAGGAACCTGTGAACTCCGGTTTGCGCTTCTGCATGAACGCCAGCACGCCCTCCATGAAATCCGAGGACTCCGCGCACTCCTGCTGCGACTCCGCCTCGAGGTCCAGCAGTGCCTCGAAGCCGGCGTAGGCATGGTGGTTGATCGTGCGCTTGATGCTCGCGTAGGAACCCGGAGGCCCCGCAGCGAGCCGGGAGGCGAGCTCAGAGACCGCTCCCTCGAGTTGTGCATCGGCGACGACACGGTTGATCAGTCCCCAGCCGGCGGCCTGACCGGCCTGGATTCGTTCGCCCAGATAGGCGATCTCGAACGCGCGCGTGTGCCCCACCCGCTGCAGGAGCGTCATCGACGCGCCGCCATCGAGTCCCAGGCCGATGTTGACAAACGCGAGGAGGAAGTAGGCCGACTCGGCCGCGACGATCAGGTCGCAGGCGAGGGCAAGCGAACAGCCAATGCCGACCGCGGGCCCGTTGACGGAGGCGATGACCGGCTTCTCCACGGTACGGATGGCGTGGATCAGCGGGTTGTACACGCCACGCAAGCGACTCAGGACGTCGGGTTTCCCGTCCGGTGAGAACTCTCCGCCGGCCTTGAGGTCCGCACCAGAGGAGAAGGCGCGGCCAGCGCCGGTGAACACGATGGCCCGGACGTCGGGATCCCCGGCCGCGTGGTTGAGCGCGGTCATCATCTCCTCGCCGAGTTGCTTCGTCCATGCGTTGAGCGCCTCGGGCCGGTTGAGAATGATCCAGGCGATCCGGTCGACGATCTTCAGCTCGACGGTCTGCAGGTCCAAGCTCAGCATGTTCGGCCTCCGGCGATCCGTGGTTGGCTAAGTGGTCTCCGCCGCAGACCACTAAGGGACAATAGCCGCCGCTCCGCGAGGGCGCGGATCGGCGAACATGTGGAGCGTGAACTTGCTGCCGAAGTTGATCACCGGACCCGCCGGCCGGCTCGGCGCCGCCGCGCAGAACGCGCTCGAGGTGGCGCGCTTTGGCGGCCTGACCACGGACGAGGAACCGTCGCCGTACGACGTGGCGAGCGAGCAGCGGGTGTACCGCCTCAGGCACTATTACCCGGGCGCGCGCAAGCGCGCGGGGCCTCCGGTGCTGCTCGTGCCGCCGATGATGCTGGCGGCCGAGGTCTACGACGTGTCCCCGAGCACCAGCGCCGTCAGTCTGCTGCGCCAACACGGTGTCGATCCGTGGGTGGTCGATTTCGGCGCGCCGGAGCGGGAGGAGGGGGGACTCGAGCGCACGCTCGCCGACCACGTGCTGGCGGTTTCCGACGCAGTCGACCGCGTGCGTGCGGCGACGGGTGAGGACGTCAACCTCGCCGGCTACTCGCAGGGGGGGATGTTCGCGTATCAGACGGCGGCCTATCGTCGCAATCAGGGCCTGAGCTCGCTGATCACGTTCGGGAGCCCGGTCGATACGCGCCTGGCGATGCCGTTCGGAATCCCGGAGCAGCTCGCCTCCGGCCTGGCTGGAGTCCTGGCCGACCGGGTGTTCCACGGCTGGGCGCTGCCGGCCTGGGCGAGCCGAACCGGATTTAGGCTGCTGGACCCGGTCAAGTCGATGCGCAGCCGCGTCGACTTCATTCTCCGACTGCACGATCGGGAGGCGCTGCTCCCGCGCGAAGGCCAGCGCCGGTTCCTCGAGGCGGATGGTTGGGTGGCGTGGCCGGGCCCGGCAATGGCCGACTTCCTGCGCCAGTTCGTCGCCCACAACCGGATGCTCGAAGGCGGGTTCGTGATCGAGGATCAGCTGCTCACCCTGGCCGACATTGCGACCCCGATCCTGTCGGTCGTCGGCACGGTCGACGAGATCGCGCCGGCTGCCGGCGTCCGCGCGATTCGCTTGGCGGCGCCGCAGGCTGAGGTGTACGAACTGGCGTTGCGAGCGGGGCACTTCGGCCTCGTCGTCGGTTCGACCTCCAACACCATCACCTGGCCCACCGTGGCCGCCTGGTCGCGGTGGCGAGCCGGGGACGGGGAGTTGCCCGACGGCGTTGCCCCCGTGCCCGACGATGGAGCCTCGGCCGAGATCTCACCTGAGGTTCGCAACCGGATGTCCTACGGCCTCGAGCTGGCCGGGGGGGTCAGCACCGGAATGGCGCGGTCGGCGGTCGGGACCGCCTCACGAACGGTGCGGAGTGTCCGCGAGCTGGCCCGCGAGACCGCTGGGCAGCTACCGCGCCTGGCCCGCCTCGAGCAGATCCAGCCGAGTACTCGGATCTCGGTGGGACTACTGGTGGACGAACGCCGGCGCAAGGCGCCCGACGACGTCTTCTTCCTGTTCGAGAACCGTGCCTACAGCGCGCATGAGACCAACGAGCGCATCGACAACGTCGTCCGTGGCCTGATCTCGATCGGCGTGCGTCAGGGCGAGCACGTCGGAGTGCTGATGGGCGCGCGTCCCACCGCGCTGGCTTTGGCCGTTGCGGTCAATCGCATCGGCGCGGTCGCGGTGATGCTCCGGCCCGACGGCGACCTCGGTCGCGAGGCTGAGCTTGGACAAGTGACGCGGATCATCGCCGACCCCGAGCGCGCATCGCTCGCCGCCGGGCTCGGGAAGCTCCACACGTTCGTCCTCGGTGGCGGCGGCGGCCCGCGTGAGCTCGGTGTGCCGCTGACCACCGACATGGAGCAGATCGATCCGGACGCCGTAGAGCTGCCGCGCTGGTACCGGCCCGATCCCGGCCGCGCCAGCGACCTCGCCTTCATCCTGTTCACCGGCGAGGGCCTCCGCACGCGGATGAGCCGGATCAGCAACCGCCGGTGGGCGCTCTCGGCGTTCGGCACCGCCTCCTCGGCTGCGCTTTCGAGCTCGGACACCGTCTATTCCATCACCCCGCTCTACCACCCGTCGGGCTTGATGATGAGCATCGGCGGGGCGATCGCCGGCGGTGCGCGTCTGGCCGTCGGCACGACGTTCGATCCGAGCACCTTCTGGGAGGAGGTCCGGCGCTACGGGGTCACCGTCGCGTCTTACACCTGGACGCTCCTCCATGATCTGGTTCAGGCGCCGCCCCAGCCGGGGGAGCGCCACCATCCGGTCCGGCTGTTCATCGGTTCGGGCATGCCCAGAGGACTGTGGCGCCGGGTCCAGGATCGGTTCAAGCCCGCCCGCGTGCTGGAGTTTTATGCCGCCACCGAGACAGGGGCGATCCTGGCCAACGTCAGCGGCGCGAAGCGCGGGGCGATGGGGCGGCCGCTGCCAGGGACCGCCGAGGTACGGATCGCTGCCTATGACATCGCCTCCCGCAAGCTGATCCTCGCGACGGACGGATTCGCCCGGGAGTGTGCCGTCGGCGAGGTGGGCCTGTTGCTCGCCCGGATGCGGCGCAGCGATCAGACGAGCAGCACCCCACTGCGCGGCGTGTTCTCGCACGAGGACGCGTGGGTGACCACCGGCGACCTCTTCCGGCGCGACGGCGATAGCGACCTTTGGCGCGTCGACGGCCTCGCCGACGTGGTGCTGACGGCCGAGGGGCCCGCCTTCACCGTGCCGATTCGCGACGTGCTCGGTGACCTCCCCGCGGTGGATCTGGCTGTCGCCTACGGGGTGGTTCCCAGCGGTGCCGAGCACCCGATCGCCGTCGCCGCGGTGACGCTGCGCGATGGGCACGAGCTGCAGGCTCGGGACATCGGCCGCGCGTTGTCGAGCTGTGATCCGCATGGGCGCCCCGCGATCGTGCACGTCGTCGACCGGATCCCGGTCACCACCTGGTATCGCCCTATCACCAGCTCGCTGCGCGATGCCGGCGTACCGCAGCCCGGCGCGGGCCGGATGGCCTGGTACAAGGACGCCAGTGGCGAGACGTACCGCCCGTTGACCGATGCGGTCCACCGGCGTCTGGCTGGCGCCGCCGCCTGAACGTCCGGGTCGGCCGAGTGGACAAGCGGCAGTTCACGTTTGGGCCATCCGAGCCGACTGAAGTAGGCTGTGTTCTCGGCGAGCGGGAGGGACGTGAGCCTTCCGGCCGGAGCAGCGGCCAGGGACTACGCGATCAAGCCGGCAGCGTCTCGCCCGAGTACAGCTTGATCACCTTGACTGCCCCGGCGGGCGTGGCGTTGATGCACAGCTCGCAGAGGACGCATTCGTCCAGGTTCTCCGGCACGATCCGTAACGTGCCGTCCTCGTTCTGAGCAAAGATGTCGACCGGGCAGACCTCGGTCAGCTTCGCCGCGAACTGGCTGTCTCGGGCGACCGCGTCATCCACGTCGACGTTGATGAACAGCGCGGCGCTCATATCGCCGCCCTGACCGGGGTTGACACGATCCTCTCCTTGACGATGTTGGGGATCTCGGAGATCTCCTCGGCGACGACGATCCCGGCCTCGGCCAGCCGCGCGATCTTCTCGCTCGCGGTATCGGCCTTGCCTTCGACGATCGTGCCGGCGTGGCCGAAGCTCATCCCGGGCATCTCGTCCATGAACCGTCCGGCCATGAAGGCGACGATCGGCAGCCGCGAATTGTTCTCGGTCACCCAGCGAGCCAGCTCGGCTTCCATCCGGCCGCCGGGCTCGGTGTAGATGACGATCGCCTGCGTCTGCTCGTCGGCCTCGAACAAGGGCATCAGCTCCGCATAGCTCTGCCCGATGATCGCGTCTCCGCCGATCGACACCGCGGTCGACTGCCCGAGACCGGCGGCGGTCAAAGTTGAGGACATCTCGGTGGTCATGCCGCCGCTGCGGGAGATCACGCCCACGGGTCCCGGCCGGTAGGACTTGGCAGCGTCCTTGGCTGGGCCGCCGATGCCGCCCATCTTGATCACGTCGGGGACGATGATGCCGAGGCAGTTGGGACCGATGATCCGGGCGCCGCGCTCGTGGGCGCGCTCCACCATCTGGGCCACGTCCCCGCGCGGGATCCGCTCGGTAACGATCACAATCAACTTGACGTCGTTCTCGATCGCCTCGAGCACGGCGTCCTTGGTGAACGCGGGGGGGACGGTGACCACCGACCCGTCGATCGGGCTTCCGTGGTGCTCGACGGCCTGGGCGACGGTGTCGAACACCGGGACACTGTGGACCTCGCGGCCGCGGCGGCCGGGCGTCACGCCGCCAACGATCTTGGCCCCTCTCCCGTAGTCCAGACACTCGCGGGTGAGATTGACCGCCTCGCGACCAGTGATCCCCTGGACGATGAAGGTCGTGTTTTCGTCGATCAGGACGCTCATACGGCGGCTCGCTGGATCTTTTCCACCGCGCGCTTCGCCGCCTCGTGCAGAGACACGCTGCGGTCCGCGTACTCGACGCCGTATTTCTCGAGGATCTTGAAGCCCTCCTCCTCCCAGGCGCCGGGAATCCGGAAAATGGCGATCTTCTCCGCCGGGTCATAGCCGAGCTCGACACAGGCCTTGATCACGCCGCGGGCGACGATGTCCACGCGAGTGTTGGAGACGATCGACATCATCACCGCAATCTTGTCCACACCGGGCTTCTGCAGCACCAGCTTGGCCAGGCCGCAGGCCTTGCGCACCGACGGGTTGCCGCCGATCTCGCAATAGTTGGCCGGGTCGCCGCCGTGCGCGCGAACCGCATCGAACAGAGTCAGCGAACCGCCACCGGCGCCGATCACCAGGCCGAGGTTCCCGTCGAACTCAGTGACGTTTCCGGCCACTCCGCGGTGATCCTGGGCGTCGACCGCCTCGCCGGCCAGTTCGAACGGGGTGGCCTCGCGGGCCTGCCGAGTCTCCTCACCGCGCACGCCGAGCTCCTCGAGCAGCGCCTTCTGGCGGGGGCGGGCTTCGTGCTCCATGTCCATGTGCGCGTCCAGCGCCACGAACGACCCGTCCCGCAGCTCGCCGAGCGGATTGATCTCCGCCAGCGTCATGTCGTAGCGCACGAACAGCCGGGCCAGCCGGGCCAGAATCGGCGTCAGCCGGTTCAGGGCCGAACCGGTGATCCCCAGCGAGGCGACTACTTGTTTGGCCTGCCAATCAGAGAACGGTCGCAGGGTCGAGAAATGGCCGCGGGCGACGTGGTCGGGGTGCTGCTCGGCGACCTCTTCGATGTCGATCCCGCCCATGTCGGAGAACAGCATCACCGGCTGCTTGCGGATTCCGTCCCAGACCACACCGGCGTAATACTCGTGCTTGACGTCAGCCTTCGAGTCGACCAGCACACCCCGGGGCATGTGTCCGTTGATCTCGAGGTTGAGCACGTGTTCGGCGTGCTCGGCCGCTTGCTCGGGATTATCCGAGAACTGCACGCCCCCGGCCTTCATCCGTCCGCCGGTCAGGACCTGTGACTTGATCACCACGGGACCGCCGATCTCCTGGGCGATCGTTCGTACCGCCTCGGCGGTTTCGGCGAAACCGTGCTTGGAGACCGGGATTCCGGCCTTGGCGACGATCGCCCGCGACTCGTATTCGAAGAAGCGCATGGAAGGCGCGGGAGCGTAGCGAAGCGCCCGCGAACGCGGCATCTACACGAGCTCAATCGACTCGGTGTCCCGACGTCGGCCAAAGTGCCTATAAAGCTGATCGAGAAACTTAGGCTTTCAGAGGAGCGCGGATCGCGGTGATGAACACCGGCAGCATCGAACAGCGACGGCCCGGGCGACGGGCTTCGACTCCGGCTCCGGTCGAGCTCTCCAGGTCGCGGCGCCCCGTTCAAGGGAGGTCGAACAAGGAACCAAACCGGCTCAGGCCGGTGGGATCGTGGTGCGTTGTTCGACCTGAGACCGAGTTTCGAACCATGGACCGTGGGCGCGAGTTGTCTTGGTTCCTTGTTCGGGCTCGGACGCCCCCCGCGACTGGCTACCGGGTCACCCAGGCGTCAGGGTCCTCGGCCAGCCGCTGGACCGCCTTGGGCAGATGTCCGGTCGCGATGTCGGCAACCGTCACGTTCTCGACGACACGCCGCAGGTTCGCCCGCACCGCGATCCAGACTCGTGGCAGCGTCTGCGACGCACCGGGATAAGCGGTCTCCTCGGGCGGGGCGCCGCGCACGCTGGCCAACGGCCCCTCGACGGCACGGATGATGTCGGCGACCGTCACCTCCCGGGGCGGCCGGGCCAGACGAAAGCCGCCGTCCGCGCCGCGATGACTGCGGACAATCCCGGCGTGGCGGAGCTCGCCGAGGATGTTCTCGAGGAAGTTGAGCGGGATACCCTGGGCGGTGGCGATCCGCTCGGCCTTCACCGGCTTTTCGTCCGTGGCGGCCGCGAGCTCGACCGCAGCCCGGACGGCGTAGTCGGCTTTGGCCGAGATTCGCACCGAGTGTCTCCCTATGCCGGGCTCGGCATGAACTCGTACGCCTCGGCCAGCTCAGGATCCTTGTGGGCCAGCATTTCGGCGAGCTCGACCATCACCTTGCACTGCTTCCAAGTCGCATCGTCCTGCATTTTGCCGTCGATCATGTGCACGCCGCGGCCGTCGGGGATCGCTTCGAGCACCTTCTTGGCAAACAGAACCTCGTCGGGGTCTGGGCTGAACACCTTCTTGGCGATGTCGATTTGGGCCGGATGCAACGACCAGGCGCCGACGCAACCGAGCAGGAATGCGGATCGGAACTGGACCTCGCAGCCCGCAACGTCCCGGATGTCGCCGAACGGCCCGTAGAACGGCAGGATCCCGGCCGACGTGCAGGCATCGACCATCCGTGCGATCGAGTAATGCCAGAGGTCCTGTTGAGCGCTGGCCCGGGGGGCGTCCGGGGTCTCGGGATCAGGATCGTCGATCACTCGGTAACCCGGATGACCGCCGCCGACGCGGGTCGTCTTCATCCGGCGGGAGGCGGCGAGATCGGCCGGTCCGAAGCTCATGCCCTGCATCCGCGGGCTGGCGCTGGCGATCTCCTCGACGTTGACCACCCCCAGGCCGGTCTCCAGCAGCGCGTGGACGAGGATCGGGCGCTGCAGCCCGGCCTTGGCCTCGAGCTGGGCCAGCAGACGATCGACGTAGTGGATGTCCCAGGGACCCTCCACCTTGGGCACCATGATGACGTCGAGCCGGTCGCCGATCTCCGTGACCAGCGTGGTCAGGTCATCGAGGATCCAGGGGGACTCCAGGCTGTTGACGCGCGTCCACAGTTGCGTGTCGCCGAGCTCCATCTCCTTGCCCACGCGGACCAGGCCCTCGCGCGCGGCTTCCTTGCGGTCGACGGGCACCGCATCCTCCAGATTGCCGAGGAGGATGTCAACGGTAGGGGCGATCTGCGGGACCTTGGCCACCATCTTCTCGTTGGAGAAGTCGAGGAAGTGGATCATCCGAGATGGCTTGAACGGGATCTCGAGGATGGGGGTCGGCGCACCGATGGCCAGTGGCTTTCCGAAGTCGCGGGGGTTTCGCAAGGGTCAGGCTCCTTTAGCTCTTTCAGCTCCCAACGCTACCGGGACTGCAGGCGCGCCCGCGTCCGGGATAACCTCCGAGACCATGTTCGCGCGCGGTCCCGGGGGCGGCACGGCAAGTTCGCGGGTTGCTCTCCGCGTGGTCGGCGCGGCCGCGGTCGCGACCGTGATCGCCTGGCTGTTGTGGCTCGGTCTCGCCAGCGGGGAGCCGGAACCTCGTGGCCACCGAGCTTCACACCGCGCCCAGACGGCTTACCGCATCGTCTCGATCACCCCGGGGGCGAGCGTGGTGCAGCTCCCAAGATCGTTCTTCGGCTTCTCGATCGAGTTCTCCGAGCTGCCGATGTACGAGCAGTTCCTGCCCGGCTTCGAGCGGGTTCTGTCACTGCTCAGGATCGGCGGGAACGGGCCGCAGGATCTGCGCATCGGCGGCGACTCGGCCGACATCACGTTCTGGAATCCGGGCTCCCGCCCGTTGCCGGCGGATGCCTTCGTGCTCACGCCTGCGTGGTTCACGCAGGCCTCCGCCTTGATCCGGGACGCGGGTCTGCGCGTGCTGTTCGACCTGAATCTCAAGCACAGCACTGCTGTCCAAGCGGCCGCTGAGGCCGCGGCGGCGCGTTCGCGGCTCCCGGTCGCCAGCATCATCGGCTACGAGGTGGGCAACGAGCCCGATCGCTATGGCGGCGGCTACTCGATCCCGGACTACAACCGCGCCTTCCGGGCCTATGCGGCGAAGCTGGCTCCGATCGCACCGAAGGTTCCCGTCCTGGGCCCGGCGATCACGAGCACCGTGTCCAACTTCAACTGGCTCCGCGGGGCGGTCGGTGCCGACCGCGCGCAGCTCGGCGTGCTCTCCGGACACCGGTATCCGCTCGGCGCCTGCGCGGCGCCGGGGAGCACCGGCTTCCCGACGGTGGAGAAGCTGCTCAGCCAAACACTGACCAATGGCCTCGCCAGTTCGGTGCGGCCCGCGGTCGTGCTCGCTCACCGGGCCGGTCTTCGCTTCCGCCTCGACGAGGTCAACTCGGTTACCTGCGGCGGCAGGCGGGGGGTCAGTGACACCTTCGCCACCGCGCTGTGGGCCCCCGGTGCTCTGTTGTCGCTGCTCGGCACGCGCCTCGACGCGGTCAATGTCCACATCCGCCCGACCAAGATCAACGGGCCGCTGGCCCTCGGCGCCAGCGGCTTCATCGCCCGTCCGCTGCTCTACGGCCTGATCCTGTTCGCCCGCGCGATGTCGCCCGACGGCGCGCTTGTCCACCTCCAGCTGAGCTCGCCGCTTCCCGCCCACCTCGAGGCATGGGGCGTCCGGGTGCCGGGCGACACGATGCATGTGCTGCTGATCAACAAGGGCGCAGGCCGCCAGACCGTGCGCCTGCGGCTGGGGGCCGGGCGGTCGGTCACCGTGCAGCGGCTGCTGGCGTCGTCGGTCCGGGCGGTCAGCGGCGTGACGCTGGCCGGCCAGATGCTCCAGCCCGATGGCTCGCTGGGCGGCCAGCTGCTCGCCCAGCAGGTGCATGGCCAGCCATCCGGTTACCAGGTCACCGTGCCGGCCGCGAGCGCCGCGCTGGTCATCGCGCAACCCTCGCGATAGTCGAGAAGCCGGTTCGTCCGGCGGAATGGCATGCTCCCGGGTCCCTCCGAAGCGACTCAGGAGCTCCAATGAACCAGATCGATACCGACCAGGCCGCACGCGAGGCCAGCGGCGCGCATCCGTATGGGCGCTACCTCGAGGAGTTCGAGGTCGGAGCGATCTATAAGCACTGGCCGGCCAAGACGGTCACCGAGTCCGATGACCACCTGTTCTGCCTGATCACGATGAACCACCATCCGCTTCACCTCAACGACGTCTACGCCGCGGCCTCTCAACAAGGGCGCAACGTTGTCGTCGGCCCGCTCGTGTACTCGCTCGCCCTCGGGATGTCGGTGTCCGACGTCAGCGGAAAGGCGATCGCCAACCTCGCGACCGACGAGCTGCGTCACCCGGCGCCGGTCTTTCACGGCGACACGCTCTACTGCGAATCGGAGGTGCTCGAGAAGCGGGAGTCCAAGTCAAAGCCCGACCGGGGTACCGTGCGTGTGCACACCCGAGTACAAAACCAGGACGGCGTGCTGGTCGCAGAGTTCAAGCGGCTGGTGCTCGTTCCGCGCCGGGACCCCGGCGCCACCACTTAGCGCGGCGTAGACAATCGCCGACCCGCTCACTACAGAGGAGTTATCGCCCGCCGTGGTCGAGACGACCGCCCCGACCAAGCACCAGCGCCTGATCGCCTGGGTTGCCGAAATCGCAGAGCTGACGCAGCCCGCACAGATCCACTGGTGCGACGGCTCCGACGAGGAGTACGACACCCTTTGCCAGACCCTGCTCGACGCCGGTACTTTCGAGCGCCTCGACGAGGTTAAGCGCCTCGGGTGCTTCCTCGCGCTGTCCGATCCGGCCGACGTCGCGCGCGTCGAGGACCGGACCTTCATCTGCTGGGCGGACGAGGCCGACGCCGGGCCGACGAACAACTGGCGCGACGCCGCCGAGATGCGCGAGCTGCTCAAAGGGCTCTTCACCGGCTGCATGGCCGGCCGGACGATGTACGTCGTCCCGTTCTCGATGGGGCCGGTCGGCTCGCCGATCGCCCACGTGGGCGTCGAGCTGACCGACTCGCCGTACGTCGTGGCCAGCATGCGCGTGATGACCCGCATGGGCCAGCCGGCGCTCGACGTGCTCGGCGAGGACGGGGAGTTCGTCCCCTGCGTCCACTCGGTCGGCATGCCCCTCGCCGAGGGCGCCCAAGACGTCGCCTGGCCGTGCAACGCCGACAACAAGTACATCGTCCACTACCCCGAGACGCGCGAGATCTGGTCGTTCGGCTCCGGCTACGGCGGCAACGCCCTGCTCGGCAAGAAGTGCTTCGCGCTCCG
>CAXMLR010000440.1:0-5211 GCA_964194275.1 uncultured Solirubrobacterales bacterium | reverse complement strand
AGCCGGAGCCGGAGCCGGAGCCGGAACCCGTTCTCCCCGCCGAGCCCCCGGTGCCGGAGCGGCGCTTCCGCGAACGGGGGCGGGTGCGGCGCCGAGCCCGATACCTACGCCGGCTGCGCGAGGTGCAGCTGCGGGATATCGGCGGGTTCGCGCTCGAGTTGCACCGCTTCGGACGGGAGCGCCCGGACCTGCTCGAGGCGAAGATCGCCGGCGCGGCTGAGACCGACGCCGAGCTTCGAGCGCTGGAGCACGCTCTCGGTCAGGACGAGCCGCTGCGGGAGCTCCGCGAGGCCGGCATCGGCGGTGTCTGCAGCAATTGCGGCGCGGTCCACGGCAGCGAGGATCGGTACTGCGCGTCGTGCGGAGAGCCGCTCGGGCGCAACTCGCGAGCGGTGGGACGCTCGCCCGAGTTCGGCGCTTTCTTCACCCAAGGATGAGCCTAACCGGCGAGATGCCGCGGGCCGGTGAGTCTGCCCTCGCGCCGGGCGAGTCCTGTGCGCACTGCGGCACGCCGCTGCGCGAGGATCAAGAATGGTGCCTCGAGTGCGGAGCCGCCCGGACGATCGTCCACCGATCGCCGGATTGGAGGATCGCGGCGGCGGTGATCGCGACTGTCGTCGGCCTGGCGCTGCTCGCGTTCGCGATCGCCCTGGTCAATCTCTCAGGCAGTGCCGATCAGGCCGCGAGCACCCCGGCTTCGGCTGCCCCCGCATCCGCCGCGACAGCCCCGTCCGTGATCGGCTCCTGGCCGGTCGGGCTGAGCGGCTGGACCGTCGACCTCGCCCGCAGTCAAAGCCACGCAACCGCCGACGCCACGGCCACCCGCTTCGCCGCCGCCGGCCTCAGGGTTGGCGTCCTTGACTCGAGCCAGCATCCGACCATGAAGCCGGGCTACTGGATCGTCTTCTCGGGGCGATATCCGGATCGCCCGCAAGCGGCGACGGCAGCCGCGGCCCTGGCCGGCAAGGTCCCCGGGACACCGGTGTCTCGTCGGGTCGCCCCGCCGGGTGGCCTCTAGCGTCGGTACGGAGCGGCGCTGGCAACATCGTCGGACATCGGCGCAGCCGGTCGCCGGGCCGCAGTCGCTGGGTCCGCGGAGTCCCGGCCGCCTACAGCGCCCAGAACTCCGCCAGCCGTCCCCGGGCGGCCTCCGCTAGCGGCGTCATCGGCGCCGGCCTGCCCGCCCCCGGGACCGGCGACATGTCCCCCACCAGCATCTCCATCGTCGCGGCCACCGACCGCGCCAGCGGTCCCAGCGCGTACCCACCCTCGAGCACGAACCCAAGCGGTGCCTCCAACGCGGCGCAGGCTCGCCGCAGCGAACCGGTCATCGCGGCGTAGCCGGCTTCGGTCACCTCACATTCCGCGAGTGGGTCCTCCCGGTGCGCGTCGTAGCCGGCAGACACGAGCACCAGCTGGGGCGAGAACGCCTGCGCCAGCGGCACCACGACGTGGTCGACCAGGGAGCGGTAGGCCAAGTCGTCTGACCCGGGCGCTACCGGCAGGTTGACCGTGAAGCCGGCCCCCGCACCCGACCCGACATCACCAACGCCACCGGTCCCCGGGTACAGCGGCGACTGGTGGATCGAGACGAACAGGACCTGACTGCTGGTGTGAAAGATGTCGTTGGTCCCGTTGCCGTGATGAACATCCCAATCGAAGATCATCACCCGCTCGAGGCCAAGTTCGCCGACCGCGTGGGCCGCTGCGACGGCAATGTTGTTGAACAGGCAGAAGCCCATCGCGCGGGCGGCCGGGGCATGATGTCCGGGGGGGCGGTGGACGCTGAAGCCGGTCGGGGCTTCGCCCCCGACGAGCAGCTCCGCGAGCCGCACGGCCCCGCCCGCAGCGTGCAGGGCAGCGCCAAACGAGCCGGCGCTCATCGTCGTGTCGAGGTCGAGTTGGCCCCCTCCCGCGGCTGAGATCTCCGACAGCGCGTTGATGTAGCGCTGCGGATGCACTGCCGAGAGCACGGACCGCTCGACTGCGGGCGACTGCGCCACTTCGAACCCGAGCCATCCCCGCGCCTGCAGCTCTTGCTCGATGGCGGTGATCCGGGCCGGCTGCTCGGGGTGCGGGCCGGGATCGTGCTGCAGCGAGGATGGGTGCGCCAGGAAGATCGGCTTGCCGGCCATCGTCGGTACCGTACCGGGCCTTGCTGGGTCTCCGAGACCGTTCCCCAGCGCCGACGCGCACGCCCCGCCAGCCGAGCCCCGCCACTCCGGCACAGATTCCGCGTTCGCTGTGAGTACGCCGGGGCCGGCGAGAAACCTGACTGTGGTCGGCGCAGGCGCAGCCGGCCTGTACACAGGGCTGTCGGCCGCGCGGCACGGGGCCCGCGTGACGCTGGTCTCGGCGACGCCGCTGGCCGAATCCTCGAGCTATTGGGCCCAGGGAGGGCTGGCCGCCGCGGTGTCCGACGAGGACAGTGCAGAGCTGCACCTGGCCGACACCCTGAAGGCCGGGCGCGGAGCGGTCCGGGAATCCGCGGCCCGCGTGCTGTGTGAGGAGGCGCTCCAAGCGATCGAGGATCTGGCCCGCCTCGGCGTGCGCTTCGATGCCGATCGGCACGGGAGGTTTGCCCTCGGGCTCGAGGGTGGCCACAGCAAGCGGCGGATCGTCCACGCCGGAGGGGCGGCGACGGGGCGGCGATTGATCCGCCAGCTGAGCGCTCTGGTGGCCGAGGATGCCGCCATCGAGGTGCTCGAAGACCGGCGGGCAACAGCGCTGCTGACCATGGACGGTCGTTGCTGCGGCGTCGCCCTGGCCGACGGCGGGCGACTTCTGAGCGCCGCCACGACCCTCGCCACCGGGGGCGCCGCGGCGCTGTGGGCACGGACGACCAACCCGATCGGTGCGACCGGGGGCGGTCTGCTGCTCGCCCACCGGGCCGGAGCCAGACTGGCCGACCTCGAGATGATGCAGTTTCACCCGACCGCGGTGGCCGCCACGGATGGCGCCGATGGGTTCCTGGTCACCGAGGCTGTGCGCGGCGAAGGAGCGAAGCTGCTCGACCCCGACGGTGAGCGCTTCGTCGACGAGCTCGCCCCGCGGGACGAGGTGGCGCGCGCGATCCAGCGGCAGATCAACGCGAGCGGCGTGGCGTCGGTCGGTCTCGACATGCGGGCGGTGGATCCGGCGCTGTTCCCCAACGTGGTCACGGCGCTGCGGCGAGCCGGGATCGATCCCGAGCGTCAGGTGGTGCCGGTCGCGCCGGCCGCTCACTACATGATGGGCGGCATCGCCACCGATCTGCACGGGCGCGCCAGCCTGCCCGGGCTGTTTGCGGTCGGCGAATGCTCCTGCACCGGCCTGCACGGCGCCAATCGTCTCGCGTCCAACTCACTCACGGAATGCTTCGTGTTCGGCGCCCGCGCCGCCCGAGCCGCGCTCGACGAGCCGCCGCCCCCAACCGAAGCGCAGCTCGGCCCGCCGCGCGCAGGGGACGGGCCGCCGGTCCTGACCGCCGAGAGCCGCGAGGCGCTGTGGCGCGACGCCGGCATCGAGCGCGACGGCGCCGGCTTGCAGGCGCTGACCGGGGACCCGCATCCGCTGGTGCGGCTGATCGCTCGCTCGGGACTGGCCCGGACCGAGAGCCGGGGAGCCCACGAGCGCCGTGACTTCCCGGAAACCGACCCCGCGTTCGAGCATTCTCACGTCACGCTCGAGCGCGACGGTGAGCCCGCGCGCGCCCGCTGGACCTGACGCACCAGGTTCCTGCTTAACGTGGGATTAACAATCAGCGCTTGTTGGACTTCACACGCGCGGGGAATACTCGGCCTCAGGAGGGACAGCGGCCGGCAAGGGAGCCGAAAGGAGAGAGCCTGCATGTACCGGTTTAGTCGAGCCATCTATCGAGAGCTCGCCGACGAGATCACCGAGGACCCGCACAGCTTCTGCCCGCACGCCAATCACGAGCGCGTCCTGCGCGCGTGCGAGTCGGCGGTCGAGCGCCTGGCGACCGACCGTCACTACTTCGCGCGGCCGGCGCGAACGCTGTTCAACGACGTCCGCGCGTACTTTCCGATGCGCTCGCAGATACGTGTGCTTCACGTCATCGAGCGCTACGTGGCCTTTGCCGACGAGTTTCTGGCTCGGCAGCCGCAGAACGGCTTCGACGTCTACGGCAATCCGCTTCAGTGCCGTGCGAGCACGCGCAAGGGAACGCCGTGCCAGCGGATGCCGCTGCCGCACAACGGCTATTGCCCGTCCCATCAGCATCTGGCCGAGACCGAGGAGATCGAGACGCCGCTCGCGGCCTGAGGAGGTCTATTGGGCCCGCATCCGCGGGCCCCGTTTTGTAACGTCGCCACATGCTCCTCGGCGTAGACGTCGGCGGCACCTTCACTGATGCCGTCGTCGCGGTCGACGGGCGGCTCATCACTGCCAAGGCGCCGAGTACCCCCGCGGACCAATCGGGGGGGGTGATCGCGGCGGTGGAGGCGGTTCTGGCCCGCGCCGGGCGTGGAGCCCAGGAGCTGAGCGCCTTTTCCCACGGGATGACCGTGGCCACCAACGCACTGCTCGAGGGAAAGGGTGCTCGGACGGCGTTCGTGGCCACCGAGGGGTTCAGCGATCTGATCGCGCTCGGGCGGCAGGCCCGGCCGGAGCTCTACCGGCTGTGCGCCGCTCGCCCGGCGCCGCTGGCCCCGCCCGAGCTGCGCTTCGGCGCGCCGGAGCGGATGACCCCCGACGGTCCGCTGCAAGCGCTCACCCCCGATACGGCCGGCTGGCTAGCCAGCCAGGTACGGGAGCAGGGACCCGAGGCAGTCGCCGTGACGCTCCTGCACTCATATCGCCATCCCGAGCACGAGCGCGTGCTGGGTGCGGCGCTCGCGCAGGCGATGCCCGAGGTTCACGTGTCGCTCTCCCACGAGCTGGTGGGGACCTTCCGTGAATACGAGCGCGCCGCGACCACCGAGATCGACGCTGCCCTCTCCCCCTTGCTGGCCGGCTACCTGCGACGGCTGGTCGAACGCTGCGAGCGGGCCGGGCTACCCCGTCCGGCGATCATGCAGTCCAACGGCGGCCTGATCGACCTCGCCTCGGCCGTCGGCCACGCGGCGCTGACGGTGCTCTCCGGCCCGGCGGCGGGGGCGGCCGGGGCGGCCTTCGTAGCCCGTGCGGCGCAGGCTCCGGACGCGGTCTGCTTCGACATGGGCGGCACCTCGTGCGACGTCTGCGTGATCAAGGACGGTGCTGTCCAGGAGC
>CAXMLR010000439.1:0-5531 GCA_964194275.1 uncultured Solirubrobacterales bacterium | reverse complement strand
AGGCCATGTCCCGCGCGCCGATCATCAGGGGCAGGAAGTAGTTGCCGAAGCCGGCCATCACCGGCACCACGAACAGGAAGATCATCGTCGTGCCGTGAAGCGTCAGCAGCTGGTTGTAGTGCTCGGAGCTCAGCAGGGTGTTGTTCGGGACCCCGAGCTGAACCCGCATCAGCAGCGCCTCGACACCACCGAGGATGAAGAACACGAACGTGGTGACCAGGTACATGATCCCGATCTTCTTGTGATCGGTGGTGGTCAGCCAATCCACCCAGCGCTTGGTCTCACGCGGCTTGGTCACCTCATGGGCGATCACCTGCGGAACCGGACGGAGTGCGTAGTCGGTGCTGGACATTCGTCTGTCGGCTCCTCTAGAGGTTTCCGTTCGCGGTCAGGATCTGGCGCAGCTGTGTCACCTGCGCGTTGGCGGCCGCGATCATGCTGGACTGCTGCGAGATCCATCGCTGGTACTCGTCCGGGGAGACCACCTTGACCCGCGCGAGCATCCACGCGTGCTGGCGCCCGCACAGCTGTGCGCAGTGTCCGGTGTAGACCGAGCCGGGGTGGGGGGCCTTGAACCACGTGTAGGTGGTGTAGCCGGGCACGGCGTCGACCTTGCCGCCGAGCGACGGGACCCACCAGCTGTGGATCACGTCGGTGGCCTGGATCACCAGCACCACGGTCGTATTGGCCGGCACCTCCATGTCCGTGTACGAGTAGGGAAGCTTCCCGGTGAACGCGTTGTCGTTGCAGTTCGGGCCGTACGTGTAACGGAAGATGTATTGACGAGCCTGCACGCAGACCGTCAGCTGCTTGCCGTTCGGGGGGGTGGGCTGGCCCAGCGAGGCCGAGAGGACGAGGCCGTTGCTGTCCGAGTTGGGCGGGTTGGTGATGCCCGGCAGCTTGATGAAGGTGATCACGGTGATCACCACCAGGATCAGCGCGGCGGCGGCGGTCCAGCCGATCTCCAATCGGGTGTTGCCGTGAATCTGGGCGGCCACGCGGCTCTTCTTGGCCCGGAAGCGGATCACCGAGTAGAACAGCGCACCCTCGACGAGCACGAACACGACCGCGGCGATGTAGAGGAGCAGGTTGTACAGGCTGTTGATCGAATCCGCGTTCGGCGAACCGCCGGATTTCAGCGAGAGAAAGTTGGCGAACGCGCTCGGTGCCAGCACGAGCGAAGTGCTCAAGGCGAGGGTCATCGTCACGAGCACCAGCGAGCGGCGCCGACGGCGAGGGTTGGCGGCAGAAACGTCGAGTCGCAAGGCGGCGGCATTCTACCCACGCAGGCGGGTGCCCGTCGCCGCTGCGCCATCCTGCGGCTGATTCCTATACTGGCGGCACTTGCGCCTGCCGAGGGGCATCCGAGCGACGGCATGGGCCCTCGTCGCGATGGGCGTCGCTGCGCCTGCTCTGCGCCGGCGGGTGAGGCTTTCGCCACCGGCGATTCTGGGCAGTGCGGCGCTGGCCCCGATCGCCGTCTGCGTGGCAATGCCGCGGAGCCGCAAGCGCGACGCCGCGGTCTGCGTTCTGAACATGTGGGCCTACCTGGCGGCGTACGAGATGCCGCACGACGATCCGCAGCGGCTGGCCGACCGGGTCCATGTCGGCTATCCGATCGCCATCGACCGGTTCCTGGGCCTTGGCCTCCTGCCGACGCTGCGCCTGCAGCACGGGCTCTCGACCCCCGGCTCGGTCAACCGACTCGAGCGAGTGCTGGTGTGGTGCCACTGGATGTGGTTCTTCGTCCCCCACGCCAGTGTGGGCTATGTGCTGTTGCGCGACGGCGAGCAGTTTCCCGCTGCCGCCGCACGCATGTACGCCGTATTCGATCTGGGCGCCTTCTTCTATTGGACGATCCCCACCGCCCCGCCCTGGTGGGCGGCAGCCCAGGGGCGTCTCGGCGACGCCGAGAGTGCCGAGGTGCGGCGGATGATGATCGAGTACGGGGAGCAGTTCTGGGGTGACCGCTGGGGCGGCCTTTACGATGTCCTTGGAGGAAATCCGCTTGCTGCCATGCCGTCGCTGCATTTCGCCACCTCACTGATGGCCGCGCACCTGCTCAGCGAGGTGGATCCGCTGGCGGGCGCGGTCGGATGGACCTACGTTGCCACGCTCGGGGTGGCGCTGGTCTACCTGGGCGAGCACTACCTCGCCGACCTGCTCGGCGGGGCTGCGCTGACCGAGACCGTGCGCATCGGCGCCCCCAAAGCCGCGCCGCTGGTGCGGGGTCTGTCGCGCCTCGTGCAGGCGCTGGAAGCACGGAGTGGTGACGAGTAGCGAGGCGTGATGCTCGAGTCATTCAGCGAGCGGCCGGCCCCCGGCCCGCCCGAGGCCGACGACGCGCAAGAGCATTCCCGCGAGGAGATGCCGCGGGTGCGGTTCACGCGCCGCCGGCTGCTCATCTCCGGATTGTTCGTGGTCTCGACGGTGGCCTTCCTGTACTTCGTGCTGCCTCGGCTGCTCGGGTTGCAGGAGACCTGGAACCGGATTCAGCACGGCAACCTCTGGTGGCTCGGACTGGGGCTGGTGTTCGAGGTCTGCTCGTTCGCCGGCTACGTCGCGCTGTTCCGGGCCGTCTTCGTTCGCGGGGAGTCCCCGATCGATTGGCGGGAGAGCTACGAGATCACGATGGCGGGGCTGGCGGCAACTCGCCTGTTCGCGTCCGCCGGAGCGGGCGGCATCGCGCTGACGGCGTGGGCGCTGCGGCGCTCGGGGCTCGAGCCGCGCATTGTCGCCTGTCGCATCATCGCCTTCATGGCGCTCCTCTACGGCGTGTATATGGCCACGCTGGTGATCGACGGCCTCGGGCTGTACACGGGGGCCTTCCCCGGCCCGGCGCCGTTTGCCATCACCGTCATCCCGGCGATCTTCGGCGCCATGGTGATCGCCGTGTTCCTGTCGGTGTCGCTGCTGCCCGGCGACTTCGAGCGGCTGGTCAAGCGCTACACCAACCCCGGCCGGCTGTCGGGGAAGATCGCGCTGCGCGTGGCAGCGGCTCCCGCCACCGCGGCCACGGGCATCCGCACGGCGATCTCGCTGGTTCGCTCCCGGGATCCGTATTTGCTCGGAGCGCTCGCCTGGTGGGGGTTCGACATCGCTGTCTTGTGGGCGTGCTTTCACGCCTTCGGCGCCGCGCCTCCCCAGGCGGTGATCGTGATGGCCTACTTCGTCGGGATGCTCGGCAACACGCTGCCCCTGCCGGGCGGGATCGGTGGCGTCGACGGCGGGATGATCGGGGCCTTCTCGGCCTTCGGAGTGCCGGTCGAAGCGTCGGTGGTCTCGGTGCTCGCGTATCGCGGCATCGCCTTCTGGCTACCGACGCTGCCGGGAGGCGTGGCCTACCTGCAGCTTCGGCGGACCGTGCAGCGCTGGCGCACCACCCGGACGCCAAGCTATACTTAATGAAGTGACAGATCGAGTTGAAAATGTGATCGTCGTCGGCAGCGGCCCTGCCGGCTATACCGCGGCGCTTTACACGGCACGGGCAAACCTCGATCCGCTGGTGATCGAGGGTTTCGCCTGGGGCGGCCTGCTGCAGCAGACGACTGACGTGGAGAACTTTCCCGGGTTCCCCCAGGGGGTCATGGGACCCGAGTTGATGCAGCAGTTCCGTGAGCAGGCCGAGCGCTTTGGCGCGCGCCTGGAGACTGACGACGTCGCCCGCGTGGAGCTCTCCCCGGAAGGCGGGTTGCACAAGGTGTTCGCCGGTGATCAGGAGCATCTCGCCCGGACCGTGATCCTGTCGATGGGCGCTCAGCATCGAAAGCTCGGCGTGGCGGGCGAGGCGGAGCTTTCCGGTCGTGGCGTGAGCTACTGCGCCACCTGTGACGCCGCCTTTTTCAGAGACGCGCCGACGATCATCGTCGGTGGGGGTGACTCGGCCATGGAGGAGGCGATGTTCCTTTCCAAGTTCGCCCATAAAGTCGGCATCGTCAACCGTCGTGACGAGTTCCGGGCCTCCAAGATCATGCTCGAGCGCGCTCGGGCGATCCCCAACATCGAGTGGATCACTCCGTACGTCGTCGAGGAATTCGCGGCCGGCGCCGAGGGCTCGCTGGCCACCGCCCGCCTGCGTAACACCGCGGACCGCGGTGAGCGCACGGTGGAGATCGCGGGTGCGTTCATCGCCGTCGGTCACGATCCGCAGTCACAGCTCGTCCAGGGCCAGGTGGAGACCGATCCAGCCGGATATGTCATCACGCGCGGGCGCTCGACGCTGACCAATCTCCCAGGCGTGTTCGCGGCGGGCGACCTCGTCGATCACACCTATCGCCAGGCCGTCACCGCAGCGGGCTCCGGGTGTCAGGCTGCCCTTGACGCGGAGTGGTATCTGCGCGACACGCCCTTTCCGGTAGAGGATGTGGCCGGCGCGGCCAGCGCCTCGGTCTGAGCAGCCGCTGAGGCTGCACTAGACAGAGTCCTGTCTCGATTCAGCAACACGGCGCCCCGGCCCGGCGCCGAATTTCGCACCAGCGCGGCGCGCCGGCTTCCGAACGGGTTCGTTGCTCGGGCTCAGCCGGAACTTCGCGCCCCACGCGCCGGAGGGCCTCGTGATTTGGTGCCTTAGTCTGGCCAGTCTCGGGGTCTCGGTGATACATCTATGATCCGCGCGGCTAGACAGCCGTCGGGGGGTCTGGGACCCCGTCGCGATGTTCTCGCCATCCGAGGAGCAGAAGTACCCGCTGGCGTCGATTTGCGCCGAGAAGTTCGCCGACGGGCAAACCTCGCGGTCCTGACCATCACGTACGTCCAGAGCTGAACGGCTGTTGGTTGACCAGGCACACGACGGCGCAACGCATCACCGCGGACGAGTCGGCCGCTGCCGAGAGCACAGCGCGTGAGCCCACCTGTGCGGTCCCCGCGGCGCGGACCCCTCATCCGTCGTAGCGGAAGAAGCCCTCGCCGGTCTGGCGCCCGTACCGGCCCGACCAGACGAGCTTGGTGAGCGCGGGCGCCGGGCGGTAGCGCTCCTCCCGGCGCTCCTCCGACAACGCGTCAAGCAGCATCAGCACGCGGTCGAGACCGATCGTGTCCGCCCAGGCCAAGATTCCGCGCGGGTAATTGAGCCCGTGGACCATGCCGGCGTCGATGTCCTCCGCGCTCCCGACGCCTTCGCCGAGCGCGAATGCCGCCTCGTTGACGACCTGGCAGACGATGCGTCCCAGGACCAGCCCGGGTGAGTCCTCGACCTGCGCCGTGTGCTTGCCGATCGTCTGGAAGAACTGCTCGGCGGCCCGCGCCGCCGCCGCCGCAGTGTCGACTCCGGATGACAGCTCGACCAGCCGGGACTGCTCCAGAGGGACGAGCGCGTGGAAGCCGACCGCACTGCCGCCGGGGTCAAGCGCGCCTAGGGAGCCGGCGGCGCAGCAGATCGCCTGGGGGGCACCCTGGAGAGGAGCGTCCGACGGTTCCCCATCGGTGAGGTCGAGGATCAGGAACGGGACCCGACCGGCTGCCTCCAGGGGCGAGGCGACGTCCCAGCCCGCGGCGGTGGCCGCATCCTCGAGCTCGAGCGCCAGCGCGGACTC
>CAXMLR010000438.1:0-2442 GCA_964194275.1 uncultured Solirubrobacterales bacterium | reverse complement strand
GAGCCGCAGCTGCTCAGCTTCGGGATCGCCGACGCCGACGCGTGGGAGGTGGGGCTGCCGTGCGGCGGCGAGATCGACGTGTTCGTGTCAGCGTACGAGCGGGGCGAGTTCGAGCGCCTGGCCCGCGCCGGCGCGCGCGCCGTCGAGGTCACGGTGCTGGAGGGCGAGCACGCGGGGGCGAAGCTGCTCGTCGACCTCGACGGGCACCGCACCGGCACGCTCGGCTCGGCCGAGCGCGACGAGACGGCGGCCGCGACCGCCGCCGAGCTGATCTGGACCGAGGCGTGCGAACGACGCTGCGAGCTGTTCTACGACGTCGTCGCGCCCGATCCGCGCCTGATCCTGTTCGGAGCGGTCGACATCGCCGCGGCCGTGTGCCGGCTGGCGCGGGTAGCCGGCTGGCGCCCCTACGTGGTCGACCCGCGGGCGCGCTTCGCCACGCCGGAGCGCTTCCCCGATGCGATCGAGGTGATCGCGGAGTGGCCCGAGGCAGCGTTCGCCCAACTCGGCGGCATCGATCCGGCCACATCGATCGCGGTGCTCACCCACGACCCCAAGCTCGACGACGCTGCGCTGCTGCTGGCGCTGCGCTCGCCCGCCCGCTTCGTCGGGGCGATGGGCTCCCGGCGGGCGCAGGAGAGCCGGCGCGAGCGGTTGCTGGCGGCCGGGCTCACCGACGCCGAGCTCGCTCGGCTGGCGGCGCCGCTGGGACTCGACCTCGGTGCGATCAGCCGTGAGGAGACGGCGCTGTCGATCCTCGCCGAGATCGTCGCCGCCCGGCACGGCCGCGAGGGTGGCCAGCTGCGCCGGTCCGCCGGGCGGATCCACCAGGTGGCGGCGTGATCGCCGGGTTGATTCTGGCCGCCGGCGCCGGGACTCGGTTCGGCACGGATCCAGGGGCCAAGCTGCTCGCCGAGCTCGACGGCCGGCCGCTGCTGGAGCACGCCGTCATCGCCCAATGCGATGTGCCCGCACTCGAGCGGGTCGCCGTGGTGCTCGGCGCCGGCGTCGAGGAGATCCGGCGCCGCGTCGCGTTCGGCCGCGCCGAGATCGTCGTCTGTGCCGACTGGGCGCGCGGGCAGTCGTTCTCGCTGCGCTGCGGCGTGCGGGCGCTGGACGGCTGCGACAAGCTGATCGTCACGCTGGGGGACGTACCCGGGATCGATCCGGCGCTGATCGCCCGGTTCGTCTCCGAACCGCCGCGGACCCGGGCCGTGTACGCCGGGCGTCCCGGGCACCCGGTGGTGCTCGGTCCCGAGGAGCTGCGGGCGGTCGAGCGGCTGCAGGACGACGCGGGCGCTCGCGAGCTCGTGGCCGGTGGCCGGCGGATCGAATGCGGTGAGCCGGCGGCTAGTTGGGATGTCGACACCCCCGCGGATCTGGAGGCGATGCGCGATGAAGCTAGAGCAGTCCTTTGAGGTCAGCGCCCCGCTCGAGCGGGTGTGGGCCGCACTGATCGACGTCGAACAGGTAGCGCCGTGCCTGCCCGGCGCGGCGGTCACCGGGCGCAACGACGACGGGAGCTACAACGGCAGCTTCAAGGTCAAGATCGGCCCGACCTCGGCGTCGTACGCAGGCAAGCTCCAGATGCAGGACATCGACGAGTCCAGGCACCGCGCGACGATGAAGGCGCACGGCACCGACAAGCGCGGGCAGGGGGGCGCCGACGCCACGATCGTCTCCTCGCTGCGCGCGCTCGGCGACGGGCGCACGCTCGTCGAGGTGTCGACCGACTACCGGATCACCGGGCGCCTGGCCCGGTTCGGTCGCGGGGGGATGATCGAGGACATCTCCGAGAAGCTGCTGCGTCAGTTCGCCGCCTTGCTGCAGGAGTCGCTCCAGGGCGACGGACCGTCCTCCACCTCCGGCGGCGCGGCGGAGGCACCCGCGCCGGTGTCGGCGTCCGCGCCCGGGTTGGTATCTGCGCCCGGATCGGCGCCCGCGCCCGGGTTGGGGTCTCCGTCCGTTTCGGTATCCCCGCAAGGGACCAACCCGCCGGGCAAGCCGTCGAGCGAGATCAGCGGGCTGTCGCTGCTCGGCTCGGTGTTGTTGACGCGGGTGAAGCGCAACCCTTTGGCCGCCGCCGGCGGCGGGCTCGGGCTGCTGCTGCTGCTTGGGCTGCGCCGCCGTGGCTAGGTGACCACTACCGCGGGTCGACGATCGACTTGCCGTCCGCTAAAAGTTTGGTGGCTGTGGTGAGGAAGCTGTGATAGGAGAGCTCGAGGCGCGCCTGCGCCGCCCAGCGCCGCGGCGCGCTCGACGAGGCGAGTGCGGCCGCGTGCGCGGGCGAGCTTGGGCCGTGGAGCGTCGTGAAGTTCCCGCCGGCCGCCCACAGGTCGACCTCCCCCAGCAACAGCAGCAATGACGCCACTGCCCAATCGATCACGGACTGATCAGGCTTGCGAGCCTGCAGGATCGTGGTTTGCGTCTGACTTCGCGACA
>CAXMLR010000437.1:0-2645 GCA_964194275.1 uncultured Solirubrobacterales bacterium | reverse complement strand
TCGGCGAGTACGTCGTCGCGTTCAGGGACGGGAGCGAGGATAGGCTCGCGCTCGGGCGCCAGCCGAGGACGGTGAATCACCGGTTGTGCGTG
The DNA here is from genome assembly GCA_964194275.1 of uncultured Solirubrobacterales bacterium. Taxonomy (GTDB): domain Bacteria; phylum Actinomycetota; class Thermoleophilia; order Solirubrobacterales; family Solirubrobacteraceae; genus Palsa-465. Next base: position 2,553 of record CAXMLR010000437.1, on the reverse strand, counting down.
TTGGTGTCGTTCTTCGAGTTTCTCGCGCGCCGCGACCGTGATCGTGGGTGCGGGGTATGGGGCGAACGGCCGTGTCCCGTGCCGGTCCGGCGCTCGGTGATGGACGGGTCTCACGGGATGCCTGGTCGTGACGTGGTCCGCCGCGGCCGCCGCGGCGAGTATCGGCAGCGCGTTCCCCGGCGGCTGCCGCGACGGGTCGCGCCCGAGGTCGCGGTGCGGTTGATCGATGCGGCCGGCTCTGAGCGGGACCGGGCGTTGTTGACGTTGTTGTGGCGGTCAGGTCAGCGGATCGGGGACTGGAGCGCGTTACACGGCGAGCACGGGATCCTGGGGATGCGTCTGGGTGATCTCGATCGTCGGTCGGGCACGATCGTGGTGCGGTTGAAGGGCGCGCGGGATGAGCATCGCGTGCCGGTCAGCGATGACTTCTGGCCGGTGTTCGCCCGCTACCTCGGGCAGGAGCGGGGGCTCGGCGCTCCGTTTGATCCAGCGTGGGTGATGTTCCGCCGCGGGCACGGCCGCCCGTTGACCTATTCCGCGTTTGAGCAATCGCTGCGGCATCTGTGCGCCAGCGTGGGCGTTCACGTCACGGCGCACATGTTCAGGCACGCGCTCGCCCAGGCCGTCGTCGACGTCGCCGGACTGAAGGTCGCTCAGGAGATGCTCGGCCATGCCCACATTTCGACGACCGCGGACACCTACTCGCACGTCGACGAGCAGGCGATGGTCGCGGCGGTCGAGCGCGTCAGGGACCTGTTCGACCTGCGAGCCGCGACGAACCCCGGCGATGGCACCGCCGGCGGCTACGTGTTTCCGTATGACCCCTCAACGCTCGCCGAGCTCGACGCGGCCGCGGACGGCGGGCTGGGCGAGGAGCCACGGTGGTGAGCGTGCCGTGCGCGTTCCCGGAGCTGGCGGACCGGCGCTATGACGGCGAGGTACTGCTGGCCGCGCTGGAGCCGCTGGTCGATCGGCTGGTGATGGACCACGACAACCGGTCGAAGATGAGGCTCTCGATGCGGGAGCTGCGCGTGGTGTTGGATGGTCTGCCGGGCGACACGCTGCAGGAGCGATGGTCGGCGTTCGAGTGGCGGGTGTGGCCCGATTGGCTGCGCGGCGTCGGCCGCGCGCCTCACGATCGCTGGACGTTCGGGGTGTGTCTGCTGATGATCTCCCAGGCCGCCCGGCCGAGCTGGTCGTTTCTGCAGTGCACCTATACGCGCGCGTGGGTGAAACGGCTACCCCCGGAGGCGCCGCTGCAGGCAGCGGCTGGCCGGCTGGCGCCGGCGCTTGAGAGCGTGACTTGGGCGACGAAGGCGTTGCGGGAGAAGGCGCTGAAGAACGGCCTTCGGATCTTGATGGTCGGCGGGTACAGCCAGCTTGAGCAGATCACCGATGAGGACCTGCGGGCGGTGCCGGTCGTGGTCGGGTCCGGCAGCGACGTGTTGGACGCGGCGCTCTGCTCGCTCGGGGTGCTCGGGAGAACGCCGTTGCGGGGTGCGGCACGGAGGATGCGCAGCCGCCGGCTCACGCCTGCCGAGTTGGCGGAACGCTCGCGGATCCCGGAGCGTTTCCGGCCCGCTCACGTCTTGTATCTCGACGTCTACCAGGATCGGATCTCCAACGTGTATGCGACGACGCGTCACAAGCACAACTCGCTCGAGCACTTCTGGTGCTTCATCGACGAGCGCTTTCCCGAGGTCGGCGGCTGCTCGGAGATCCGTCCCGCGCACGCCCGCGCCTACATTCCCGAGGCGATCGAGCTCGCCCGCCGCGTCCAGCGCGGCCCCCGCGCCGGCGAGCGGGAGGACCGCTCGACCGCGATGCAGTGGCTGACGAACATCCGCTGCTTCTTCGCCGACGTCTGCACGTGGGGCGCCGAGGAAGGCTCGCCGTTTGAGCAGCACGCACCGGCCGCGGTGCCGCTCGAGCGTCACGACCTCCGCAACATTGGGTTCGAGAAGGTCCGCCGCCGCGCGCAGGCGCAGACCGCGGAGAAGGTGATCGATCTCGAGCGGGAGATCCCGAAAATGCGGGCGCTCGCGATCCGCTGCTGGGACGACGCAGAGCAAGCGTCCAAGGCGGCTCCGCCAACCAGGGCGAGTGGGATCGCTGAAACGGAGGCGTTCTGGGATTGGGCGGTGCTCGAGCTGCTGTTGCAGAGCGGGCTGCGGATCGAGGAGGCCAGCGAGCTGACCACGCTCGATGTGCTGCGCCGCCGCCATCCGGACGGGCGGACCTACTACATGCTGCACGTCAAACCGTCGAAGTTCGACCGGGCCCGGGTGATCCCGATCGGCGACGGGCTCGGGCGGGTGATCGCGGAGATCATCCGTCACGTCAAAGCGTTCTACGGCACCGATCGGGTGCCCGACTGCGACCACTACGACGCGAGCGAGAAGCGCGCGCTGCCGCGCGCGCCGTATCTGCTGCAGGGCTGCCGGCACCCGAGCCCGCTCGCGTTCGCTGCGATCCGCACGCGCCTGGCCCGACTCTCCCGGCTGGCGGAACTGCGCCGCGCAGACGGTTCGGAGCTGATCGTCCGCCCGCACG
>CAXMLR010000436.1:0-10570 GCA_964194275.1 uncultured Solirubrobacterales bacterium | reverse complement strand
CGGTAGTTGACGGTGATGAAGTGGCCGTACGCCTTGGCGACCCCGTACGGCGACCGTGGGTAGAACGGCGTGCGTTCGGTCTGGGGAACCTCCAGCACCTTGCCGAACATCTCGCTCGATGAGGCCTGGTAGAAGCGCGCCTGCGGACACACCTCGCGCATCGCCTCCAGCAGTCGCGTCACGCCGATGCCGGTGAACTCGGCGGTCAGGGTGGGCTGCACCCACGAGGCCGCGACGTACGACATCGCGGCCAGGTTGTAGATCTCCTCCGGGGCGCTCGCTCGGAGCGTGTCGACAAGCGAACGCTGGTCGAGCAGATCGCCCTGGTGGAGCACAAGGCGATCACGGATGTGCTCGATCCGGTCGAACCTCTCCGTCGAGGAGCGTCGGACCATGCCGTGCACCTCGTATCCCTGATCGAGCAGGAACTCGGCCAGGTACGAGCCGTCCTGGCCCGTGATGCCGGTGATGAGCGCTCGGCGGACGCTCACGCCGACGCTTCGGTCGGCGTCGTTGCCTGGGCGCGCAACCACTGCACGGTCTGCGCGATGCCGTCCTTCAGCTCGACCTGCGCCTTCCAGCCGAGACGGCGCTCGGCCTTCTCCACCGATGGCCAGCGCCGCTGCACGTCGACCTCGAAGCTAGGCCGGTGGGCGAGCTCGAACTCGGCTGGATCCTTATCGCACGCCGCCCAGATCAGACGGGCGATCTCAGCCACGGTCAGCTCTTCCGACGCCGAGATGTTGAAGTCCTCGTTTTCGCCGGCCGGCGACGCCATCGCGGTGACGATCCCGTCGGCGATGTCGTCTACGTGGGTGAGGGTCCGCGTCTGTTCGCCTGAGCCAAAGATCTCCAGCGGCTGTTGCCCTGCGAGCACCTTGGCGATCAAATCCGGAACGGCGTGAGCGATGCCCGGCTCATCGGGCTCGGGGAGTTCGCCCGGCCCGTAGGCATTGAACGGGCGGCAGATGGTGTAGCGAAGCCCGTGCTGATCGTGGGCCGCGCGCGCGTAGACCTCGCCCGCGAGCTTCGAGAAGCCGTAGGCCGAACGAGGCGTCGGGCACTCCAGCAGGTGCTCCTCGGCCGTCGGAAAGTCGCGCGCACGCTCGAAAACCATCGAGGAGGAAACGTACACGTAGCGCTCGACCTGCTGCTCGATCGCGGCATGCACAACCGCGCCGCTGAGCGCGTTGTTGACCTCGGTCAGGGTGTAGGGAAGCTTGTGGAAGTTGGCGATCCCGCCGACGATCGCAGCCAGGTGGATGACATGGCTGCAGCCGAGCGTGGCGGCGCGCGCGACGTCCTGGTCGCGCAGGTCGCCCGAGTGGATCTCGCATCCCTGTCGCATCCACGAGGGCGCGGGGCGGTGGTCGCACACGCGGATCTCCCAGGAGGGATCCCGGAGCAGACGCCGCACGACGGCGGAGCCGATCATTCCGGCCCCGCCGGTGACCAGAACGCGGCTCATCGCAGCTCGCGCAGGTCCTCAGAGGCTTCGGCACTCCCGCGCAGCGCCCTCGCTTCGCTGGTGTAGACGAACACCTGCGAGGTGCCGAGTGCGTTCCACGGGTCGACCAGCAGGCAGTCCGGTGCGGCGTGCTCGACGATCTCCTCGAACCTGCCGGGCCGCTCGAACGCCGAGTGGTTGGTGGCGACGATCACCACGTCGGCGTCCTGAACCGCGTCGCTCAGCGGCTGGGTCGGGGTGGCGGCATGGGGGTCGCAGATCGCCACATCCGCGAGCTCGCGCTCCAGTAGGCGGATCAGCTTGGGTGAGAGCGAGTCCCGTTCGTCGTCGGTGTCGCGCTTGAAGGTCAGGCCCAGGACTGCGACCTTGCGGTTGGCCACGGTGCCGATCCGTCGCTTGACTCCCTCGATCAGGAACAGGGGGACAGCTTCGTTGACGCGCGAGACGGCGAGCAGCATCCCGGGGGAGTTTGAGCGCTCTTCGGAGAACGCGAAGTCCTTGCGCAGACAGGTGCCGGCGGTCAGTCCCGGCATCGCGATCCCGCCCCGCGGGTAATCGCGATTGATCAGTTCGATCACGTCGAACACGTTCGCGCCATAGCGGTCGCAGTCCATCATCAGCAGATTCGGCAGCGCGAACGTCGCGTAGCGGAGGATGTTCGTCCAGATCTTCGCCAGCTCGGCTTGAACGGGGGTGGTCTTGACGATCCGGGCGCCGAAGACGCCGAATACCTCGGCGGCGCGCTCGGTAGAGCCGTCGCCAACCCCGCCGATGATGCACGGCAGGGAGCTGATCTCCTCGAGGAAGCGGCCGGCCGCGATCCGCTCCGGCGCGTGCGCGACGAAGATGTCCTCGCCTACCCGGAGCCCACGGCGCTTCTCGATGTACCCGGCGACGAACTCGGTTGTGCCGGGAGCGATCGTCGAACGCAGGATCAGGTTGTGACCGACATGCAGGAGCGGCATCAGATCGTCGACCGCGGCGCGAACCTGGCGCAGGTCGCTCTCGATGTGCGAGAACGATGGGGTGCCGATCGTGATCACGATGTCGTCGGCCCGCGCGGCATCCGCCGCACGCTCGGCGAGCTCAAGCTGACCGTTTTCGATCACGCGCTCGAGCAGCTCCTGGGTCCCCGCCTCGACGAACGGCATCCGTCCGTTGCGCAGCGACTCCAGCAGCGCTGGATCATGATCGATGCCGAGCACCCGCAGGCCGCGGTCAGCGAACGACAGCGCCAGTGGCAATCCCACCCTGCCCAGGCCGATCACCGAGATGAACCGTCGGGAGCTCACGCGAGCTTAAACCTACTGGGGGGCGGGCGGTCACGCTGTCGGCGCGCTGCATCCTCGTCCGGCGGCGAGTGCGGGCGCTAGTGGCGGGCGTCGTGTCCGACGCTGCGCAGCGGTTCCATGCCGGGCTCTGCCTCATGACCGCGCACTTCGCCGACGTAGGCGATCCGGTTGAGCCGCGTGATCTCTCGCTCCCCCTCGATTCGCGCTGGGTGACCGGCCGGCAGCGCGCTGATCAGCGCGCGGATCCGTTCCCGAAGCTGAAGCGCGAAGTGGGGGGTCGAGGCGCCCACCAGCTGGCGGACGTCCTCGACGGTGACCGCACGACCTTCCCGCTGGCGATCGGGATGCTCGCTCTCGCTCATAGCCGCCGCTCGCCTTCCGGGCTCGCCTGTGAGGCGGCCGCTCGTGTCATCCAGCTGCTCATTTCTGCGGGACGACCTCGAGCAGGCTGTCCATCTGGGCCTGGACCTGGACCGAGATGGCGGTGGTGTCTCCGATCACCCATCCGTGGTTGTACACGGCTGCGGTCGGTCCCGCCTGGGTGTATCCCGGCGTGGCGTAGTTGAGGAAGTAGTTGAGCACCGAAGGCGGAAGGCTAGAGGGATCGTCGACCAGCAGCTGTGGGCCGTAGTCCCCGCTGGCCGAAAGTGGCGCGGCCGCGGCGGCGTCAAGCGGGCGGTGCGAGTTGAGCAGCACGTAGCCGTGGCCGGGGCTGCGCATCGCCCAGCCGAAGCTGCCGGGCACGTGCGCGCAAGGTTGCCCGTACGGGCAGGCGGGATCCCGGTAGGAGGCAAAGGTCACCGAGTTCGAGCTCGGATCCGAGTTGCCGACCCGCTTGACGGTGCCGTACTTGCCGAGCTGCGAGAAGATGCTCCCGGAGATCACGCTCGGGGGCCCGAGCACGTAGATGTGTGGATGCTGGTGCGAGAGCAGCGCCTGTCGCGTCGGCTCGGGAATGCTGGATCGGGTGACGAACAGCACCGGCTCGCCACTCTCCGCCGCCCAGCCGGCCGCGGGCATCGCGTACGCCGGGTCCTCGCCGGGTGCGATCACCACGTTGGTGCTCGGCCGACCCTTGGCGGCCGCGGCGAACCGGTCGATTCCGGCGGCCAGCGCATACGGGTCCTTGGCGCCGATAGCCGCCGAGTGCATGCCGTTGGGAGAGGGCACATCGCCCACCCGGATCAGCTGAGCCCCGCCGGCCGGGCCTGATCCAGTCGGGGCCAGCGCGCGAAGGGCGTCAGCGGTCGCCGAGGGGAGCGACGAGGGTTCCGAGAGCAGGAGCGGCGCCCGGATCGGCGGCGCCATCAGCACCGAGGCGGCGATTGCCGCCTGCCAAGCGTCCGTGGGCGCGAGCACCACCGCCCCCGGATGGGTTCCGGTGCTGGAGGAGGGATATACCGCCAATGCAACGCCCGCAGCATCGGCCACCGGGTCCCCGCCCGCCACCCGGGTGGTGTTCTTGGTCGCGACCGACGGGAACCCGAGCCTCTGACCAGCCTGGGGCGTCTTGGACTGAATCCCGACGACCGGCCCGGGCCCGGTGATGAGCTGGGTGCTGCCCCCACACCCCGCGAGGGCGCACGCGCTCGCGGTCCAGGCTGCGATGTGGGCGCGCCGGGGCATCGGGGGGAGACGTTACCGGCGCGTGGGCGCGGGCGGCGCCGGTGCGGTGCATTGCCCCCCGCGAAAGCATGTGCTGCTCGTCGCAATCGAGCTGTCGAACATAACCTCTGCCGCGCCAGCATGTATATTGCCGCAAGCCGAATCCGCGGGGCAATGAAATCCGCGGAGCGGGGGACCCAAAATCCTCAGGGGCTAATTCCACGATGAATCCGTGGGAGGCGCAGGCTCTTTTAGCGCCAGCCCGACAGCTAACCCCGCAGGCAACGAAAGAGAATGTTTTTGCGGGTCCACCAGCTGATACTTCCAACCCTTGCCGTAGCCGCACTCGCGGCTGCTCCCACAGCCTCCGCTGCGGGCGGCGGAGGCGTCCCGAATCCGAAGGCGTCAGGTGCCTCGGGCGGGGCTGGAGTCGGAGCGCCGCCCCCGGGCGTAAGCACAGCCGCTCAGCCGCTTGTCATCGGGTCAGTGGCAAGGATTATTCACGGCGTCGCATATGCCCCGTCATACGCGCCGATCGAGGTGCAACGGGCGATCTGGGCCGGCAACCGGATTCGGAAAATGCCCTATGTCTACGGCGGAGGGCATGGCAGTTTCAAGGATTCCGGCTACGACTGCTCAGGGGCCGTCTCGTACGTGCTCCACGCCGCGGGCCTGATTCAGACGCCGATGGATTCAAGCGGGTTCATGAGCTGGGGTCAGCATGGCCTCGGGCGCTGGATCACCGTTTACACCAATCCCGGACACGCGTTCGTCGAGATCGCCGGCATCCGCTTCGACACCTCCGCTGAGGCCGACCCGCACCCGGCGAGCGGCTCCGGCCCCCACTGGCGCCCGCTATTCCGAGATCCCGCCGGCTTCCTCGCGCGGCACCCCGACGGCTTCTAGGGCGTTGCTGGACGGCGGCGTCCTCTAGTAGGGCATTGCTGGACCTGGGGCGGGACCTCAGCGGGTGGGGTCGCCCTCCGCCGCCCGCCGGCGCATGATCTCCTCGCGTTCGGCCAGCCGGTTCTCCCGCCGCAGCTCAGCCTCTCGCATTCGTCTCTGCTCGGTTGGCGTCTGCGCGACCACGGCCGGAACCGGCGCGGGGTGCCCCGCCTCGTCCAGGGCGACCATCGTCAGGTAGGCGGTGTTGGTATGACGAGCCTCGCCGGTGCGGGGGTTCTCCGCTTCGACCCGGACGCCGATCTCCATCGAGGTGCGCCAGGCGGCGTTGACGGTGGCGGTGAAGCTGACGAGCTCGCCGATCCGGATCGGGACGAGAAAGGTCATCCGATCCATGCCGGCGGTGACCACACGCTGTCGGGAGTGCTTGATGGCGGCCAGTCCCGCCGCCTCGTCGACGAGCTTCATCACGGTCCCGCCGTGGATCTTTCCGGTGCTGTTGGCGTCGCCGACTCCCATCCAATGAACGATCTGCGCTGTCGACCCTGAGGCGGGCTTTCGGTCCATGCTCTGAACCCTAGAGCCTGCGGGGCAGTACGCTAAGAGGGCTCGTCCAGCCACCCGCCAAGGAGGATGCGATGCCGGGCCTTTCCGGGCGCATGTCGACAGTTGTAAAAGCCAAGATCTCGAAGCTCCTCGATCGCACGGAGGATCCCGGAGAAACGCTCGAATACAGCTATCAGAAGCAGATCGAGCTGCTCCAGAACGTCAAGAAGGGGATCGCCGACGTCGTCACCTCGAAGAAGCGTCTGCAGATGCAGGAGGAGAAGCTGCAGCAGCAGGTTGTGAAGCTCGATACGCAGGCGCGCCAGGCGCTGTCGGCAGGTAATGAGGAACTCGCGCGGATGGCGCTGGAGCGCAAGAACGTCGCCCAGACCGAGCTGCAGTCACTCGACGGCCAGGTCGCTCAGCTTGAGCAGCAACAGGAGCAGATGACCGCCTCCGAGCAGAAGCTGCGGACCAAGATCGAGCAGTTCCGCTCCAAGAAGGAGGTCATCAAGGCCCAGTACTCCGCCGCGGAAGCCCAGGTGCGCATCTCGGAAGCGGCAACGGGGGTCGGCGAGGAGATGGCCGACGTCGGACTCGCGATGCAGCGAGCGCTCGACAAGACGGAGAACATGAAGGCACGCGCGGGCGCGGTCCAAGAGCTCGAGGCGGCCGGGACATTCGAGGATCTGACGCAGCTCGGCTCAGGCGACGACGACATCGATCGGCAGCTCAAGCAGCTCTCGAGCACGAGCGAGGTCGACTCCGAGCTGGAGAAGATGAAGGCGGAGCTCGGCACCGGTTCGTCTCCCGCGGGTCAGCTCGGAGCGGGCGGATCCGGACCTCAGGAGCCGGCGCGGTGATCGTCCGGATCTCCAACGAGGGTCAGTACGAGCTCGAGGACGGATCGGTGCAGGCGCTCAATGAGCTCGACAACGAGGCCGTCGCCGCCTGCGAGACGACTGACGAGGCGCATTTCCGGGAGACCTTCGACCGGCTCCTGGACCTGGTTCGTCAGGGCCGGCCGCTGGCCGATGACGAGCTGGTCGAGTCTGATGTGATCCTCCCGCCTGCCGACATAACGCTGGAGGAAGCCAAGGAGGAATTCACGGGCGAGGGGCTAATTCCGGGCTGATGGTTCAGCACGGCTTGCACTAGAAGAAAGGCACCCTCTGTGGCAGACTGAGTCCGGGGGGCACGGTTAGATAATCCACGACGGCCCCTCGGCGCCCCACGAGCGTCGAGAATCACGGGGAGCTGAGAGTTTGAGTAGCAAAGAGCCGGTCATCGAACCGGGCGTTTCGCTGACTGGTTGGCGAGCCGCGGCTCCGGAGCGTCTCGGGCGCCCACAGAGGGCAGTCGCAGACGACGCCGCGCGCGGGCCGGTAGCGGCCGAACTCAGCACCGCGAGACCGCGGCCCACATTGCGAGACGCCGTGTTCCGGCGGCTGCTCGTTGCTGCCGACCTGCTCGCGGTGTTGGGTGCGTTGCTGTTGGTGGGAGCAGTTGGCCCACAACCTTTTTCCACCAGCAGCCTGACGCTGCTTCCGGTGGCGGTGCTACTGGCCAAGGTTGCCGGGCGCTACGACCACGACGAGGTCGTGCTGAGGAAGTCCACCTTGGACGAGACGCCGGCCTTGCTCGGACTGGCCGCGGCGATTGCGGTGGGCTGGTCATTGCTGACTACGGCGGAGGGGATGTACCACAATCACGGTGTGGGCGGCCTGTGGGCAGCGACAGCGATTTTCCTGATCGTCTGCCGGATCTGCGCGCGGGCTTTGGCTCGCCGCTTGGCCCCGTACGAGCGCGTGCTGATTGTCGGCACACTGCCCGCTCGTACGCGGCTGGCCGAACGACTCTCAAGCGACCCGGTCGCGCGGACCGAGGTGGTGGGCTTTCTCCCGCTGGAGACCGAGCAGGATCTGAGATTGGATTCCGCGGGAGCTGCGCCGCCGGAGGGGCGCTCGATCGACGATCTGGAGCAGCTGGTACGCGAACTTGGTGTCGACCGGATCTTCGTGATTGGGGCCGGAGGTGGAGCCGACCTGGCGTTCGAAGCGCTCGCCAAGACCAGCGCCTCTGGCCTGAAGGTGTCGATCCTGTCCGAGGAGTTGGAGGTGATCGGCTCGGCCGCGGAATTCGACGAGGTGGGTGGTCTGGCGCTGCTGAGTTTCCGGCGTCCGGGCCTCGGTCGTTCGTCGTGGGCAATCAAGCGGGGCTTCGACGTCCTTGGTTCGGCGGCTTGCCTGCTGGTGCTGTCACCGCTGCTGGCACTGATTGCGCTGTCGATCAAGCTTGGCTCCCCGGGGCCCGTGTTTTTCCGCCAGCGCCGGGTGGGGCGGGACGGGCGATCGTTCGAGATGATCAAGTTCCGGAGCATGGTCGACGGCGCCGAGGCGCAGCGCCAGGCCCTCGAAGCCCTGAATGAAACAGACGGCGTCTTCAAGATGAGCATTGACCCGCGCGTCACCCGAGTGGGGCGACTGCTCCGGCGTGCGTCCCTGGATGAGCTGCCGCAGCTGCTGAACGTCCTGCGGGGAGAGATGAGTCTCGTCGGCCCTCGCCCCCTCGTCCGCGACGAGGATCGCCTGGTCGAGGGCCGCCATCGCCACCGCCTTCAGCTCGCTCCGGGCATGACCGGCCCCTGGCAGGTCCTCGGACCCAAGCGACCACCCCTCAGCGAGATGGTGAAGATCGACTTTCTCTACGCAGCCAACTGGTCGCTGTGGAACGACATCAAGATCCTCGTGCGCACCGTGTTGCACGTGGTCGGACTGCGCGGCGTCTAGCTGTTGTGCCTCATCCAGACCACGCACAAGCGCAACTACGAGGCCTACGGATACCGTCGCACCGGCGAATCGGAAACTGGTCCTCGCCAACCGTGCCGCGCCGGCGGTCGCCCGGGCACTGACGACGGGCAGAGCACGGACGCGCCGCACGGTGGCGCGCGCTTTCGTCAGCCCACGTTGACCGCGTAGCGGCATCCCTGCGCGACGACGGCTCAGAACTTGCCGAACGACGGCGACAGCTGGAAGACCTGCCCCCGGGTCCTGAGCTTCCGCGCCTGGGCACGGTCCTGCAACGCCGTCTCGTAGCGGCCGCGCTCGGTGTCGATGCGCGCCAGTACGATCCAGCCCGCGAAGTCTGTCTTCTCGTGCGAGATCGCCTGGCCGATGTCCTTGGCGGCCTGGTCGAGCTTTCCCTGCGACTCGAGCACGAGGCCCCGCTGCATGTGGGCGCTTGCATCCCACGGGGCCTGCGAGATCGCGTCGCGGGCCCACGAGAGCGCTGCGGGGGTGTCGCCCGCGGCTGCGGCCGTCTGGCTGTGCCTGACGTCAAGCGTTGCAAGCAGCAAGGGGATCTGGACGAGGCCCGCGCCGACAGCCAGGATCAGCAGCGCGCCGCGGACAGGCCAGCGCAGACGCGGCCGCGGACCTCCCAGACGCGGACTTAGGACCGCGACGCCGCCGAACGCCAGGACCGTGATCGCGGTCGACTGCCACATCCAGTCGACGCTCGCGGTCACAAGGTAGACGCTGAACGCGACGATCGCCGCGGTCGCGACGCCTGCGGTCACGCTTCGGCGCGCTTTCAGACGCGTCATCACAGCTAGCCATCCGCCCATCGCGACCACCGAGACGATGAACACCAGTCCGGGCAGCCCGAGCTCGGCCAGGTTCTCGAACCACACCGAATGGGCATTGCGGACGAACTCGCCGCTGCGCTGGTGGCGGTTCCACAGGAATTCGAAGGTTCCCGCGCCCGTGCCGGTGACCGGCTTGGCGGAGAACCCGTTGAGGGCGACGTCCCAGATGTCGTACCGGCTGCCGCTGAGCGTCGTCAATCGGCTCGTAGGGTTGTCGGTCTGCTTGACAATCCCGGTCTTCTTGAAGCTGTGCCACGCCTGTCCGGCGAAGTGCGGTCCGAGGCCGGCGGCGGCCAGGACGATCGGAACTGCGGCGATTACCGCGATCCGGCGCGCGATCGCCGATGGCATCCGCCAGCGGTCAGTCTTGGTCCGGCGGGTCAGGAGCGCCACGGCCGCGCAGCCGGCGCCGCCGAACACGAGCGCCCCGACGACGTTCGCCGCCCCCGCGGTGCCGGTCGCCCGCGCGATCTCCGGCGCGCCGCGCACCGCGAGAACGGCGAACCCGGTTGCGCCGACCGCGATGACGGTGTGGATGACGGCGGTCAGCCGGTTCCGGCTGACCGCGGGGAGTAGCAGGACCGCCAGCGCGATCGCACCGACGCCGGAGCGCGAATATGACAGGTACGTCATCGTGCCGGCGACCGGCGCGAGCGCGAGCGCGAGCGCGCGGCGTACCGACACCGTATCGTGCGCGCTCCAGCTGAGAGCGAGCGCGGCGGACATCGCTCCCCACGCGCCGGCCGTGTTCCAGTAGCCGAACGGGTACGAGAGCCGGTCGATCCGGAAAGCCGCTCCCGCCGCGTCGGCGGGAAAGCCGGCCGGCGCGAGCCTGCTCCAGACCGACAAGACGCAGACCGCCAGCGCGCCGAACATCAGGCCGGCCGCGGCGGCGCGCCAGGTGTGGCGATCGAGCACGGACGCGATCAGGGCTACGAGGCCGAGATAGTCGATCACACGCGTGAGCTCGCCGAAGGTCCGCTCTGTGCTGTCGGTCCATGTCAGGCTCAGCGCCGTCCACCCTGCGTAGCAGGTCAGCGCACCGAGCAGGAGCAGCGCTGGTCGGGATAGGCGCGCACGCGGGAGCAGGCCGAGCCCGAGGCCGAGCGC
>CAXMLR010000435.1:0-8135 GCA_964194275.1 uncultured Solirubrobacterales bacterium | reverse complement strand
GCCGTAGTCGAGGTGCTCGACCGCGATTCGCCACAGCTCGCGCTCGAAGACCTCGGCGCGGCGCTCGGGGTCCGGGGTGACGGGGAGGACGCGACGCTCGACCCGCACCCGGCGCCCGCGGCCGCGGCGCACCGGGCCCACCACGATCGCGCCGCCACGGTAAACATCCCGGTCGAGCAGCGAATGCAGAGTCACGACCGGATCGTCGTGCTTGGTCGCCGGGTGCACGAAGTCGACGACGATCCCTGCCTCCTTGCCCGGATGGCGACGGGTGACCCGTCCGACGCGCTGCTGGTAGATCCGCTTGGAGGCGGTCGGAGCCAGATGCATGCAGATCGTGGCCCTGGGGCTGTTCCAGCCCTCCGCCAACAGCTGTGCGTTGACCAGCACGTCGATCTTGCCGGACTCGTAGTCGGCCAGGATCCGCGCCAGTTCGCGCTTCGGCGTCTCGCCCGAGACCCCCATCGCCTTCATGCCGAGATCTCGGAAGGCCTGCGCCACGTTGTAGGCGTGACGCACGCCGGCCGCGTAGACGACGCCGGGGACGTTGTTGAACCGGGTCTTGTAGAGGTCGGCGATAGCCACGTTGAACGGGGTCTGGTCGAGCAGCTCGGCGAGCATCTCCTGGTCGAACTCGGTGTCCACCTCGCCGCGGCGCAGCGGCACCTTGGCGATCGTACGCACGCCCGGTCCGGGCGGAATCCGAATGCAGCGCAGCGGCGCGATCACCCCGCGCCGGGCCGCTTGGGCAAGGTCAAACCGTGAGGTCTGGGTGGGGAACAGGTCGGTGACGTGCCGGGCGATCAGCGCGCCGGTGGCCGTCATGCCGACGAAGATCGGTCCCGCCCAGCGACGGATCGCGGCTGAGGTCTTCTCGCCCAGCGCGGTATGTGCTTCGTCGCAGATAACGATCGTGTAGGCGTCGGAGATCCGCCCCGCGTTGCGGACGAACCACTGATAGGTCTCGACCGTTACGGGTCCGTGGCTCGAGTCGTGTCCGTCGAGCAGCGCCGGGCTAATCCGGTCTCGATAGCCGCGGTCACGGAGTTCGCCGTGGAACTGATCGACGAGGTTGCGCCGGTGGGTGAGGATCAGGACGCCCCCGGTCCTCGAGGCCTCGACGAAGCCGAGCGCGGCCACGGTCTTGCCGGCGCCGGTGGCATGCTCGAACCAGAATCGCCGATCGGCGTTGGGATCCTCGGGCACCTCGCCGAGCTGGACGTCTTCGTCGAGCTCGGCTTCGTGCTGCCAGTCCTGCGGCTCCTCATCGGGGTCGGCGTCGTCGTCGCGGTCCGCCTCGTCCTCGGGGTCAGCCACGTCGTCGCGGTCCGCCTCGTCCTCATCTTCGTGTTCGTCCTCGTCCCCGTCCGAACTCGAGGACGACGGGACTGAGGATGCCTCCGCCGGGGCCGCGCCGGCTCCGTTGCCGGCGCCGTGACCGTTGCGCTGAGCCTCCGCGAGCAGCGCGGTCAGGGTTCCGGACAGAGCATCGACCTGATGGGCGGACAGTACGGTCCCGTCCACCAGGTGCGGCTCTTCCTCGGAGAGCAGCCGTTCCAGCCCGAGCAGCAGCGAGAACTGACGCCTCCAGGCCACCGACGGCTGCTTTGCGCCCGCGGCCGCGTCCACCTCGGTCAGGGCAGCTTCGAGCGCTCGGCGCCTTGCGGAGCCGGGCGCGAGCGCGACTTCGAGCGATTCGCCGTCGTAGACGAACCGTTCGCGTGTGAACAGCTCAGCCCGCGCGATCGCGGCAGGACTCGGGAAAGGGGTGGAATCACCCATCGGGATTCGAAGGTTGCGACTGGACAAGCGAGCCGCGGCCAAAACGTCGTTGCGGCTCAGGCGGCCTCGGCAGGAGCCGGGGACGGCGAGGTTTTCCTCAGAAGCGGTTTCCCCCCTCGCCAGTACCTGGCTAAGAGGATAGCGGCTATTTAAGCAGACGCGGTGGCCGCCTAGCCAACCGCCGGAATTCGGCCGTGTGGCAAGCTGTCGGCTCGTGTCTCTGCGCATCCCGTGTCTGGCGTCGGCGCTGCTCGCCGTGGCGCTCGCTGGCTGCGGTGCAGGACAGGCGCACAACGCCGCGGCGAGTCAGGGTCAGGTAAGCGCCGCGTTCAAGGGCTCGCCACCCGCGCTGGCCTCGCTGCACGCCCAAGCCGACCAGCTGCTGGACGGAGGCAGCATCGCGTTTCACGCCCGCTTGCACAGCCTCCGTGGACTCCCGGTCGTGGTCAACAAATGGGCCTCCTGGTGTGGGCCGTGCAAGAGCGAGTTTCCCGCCTTCCAGCGCGCAGCCGTGACGTTCGGTCGGCGGGTGGCGTTCGTGGGCATCGACGGCCGGGATCAAAATCAGGCTGCCGCGAGTTTCCTGCGCAGTTTCCCGGTTACCTATCCGAGTTACGTCGATCCGCAGGAGGACATCGCCCGCTCGATCCAGGCCGCCACCTTCTTCCCCGTAACGGTCTACTACGACCGGCACGGGAAGTTTCTCTACGAACACGCGGGGGCGTACCCGAGTGCGAGCGCGTTGGAGCAGGACATCCGGCGCTACGTCTTGAGATGAGCCAGACGCTCACGTTCGAGGTCCGCCGGGTCTCAAACCGGGAGGAGATGATCCGAGCGCTGGCGCTTCGCCACGAGGTGTTCTGCGTCGAGCAAGGCGTCCCCGAGCATGAGGAGCTCGACGGCCGTGACGGAGACGGCATCCATCTCGTGGCTCTCGCTGCCGGTGAGCTGATGGGAACCTGCCGCGTCCTGATGGTCGGAAGCACCGCGCAGTTCAGCCGGCTGGCCGTGCGCACGTCCGCGCGGCGGCGCGGGGTCGCCACCGCGCTGCTGGCGGCCGCCGACGCCGAGGCCCGTGCCGCAAGCGGCGACAGGCTTGTGCTGCACGCTCAGACCTATGCCCAGCCGCTCTACGAGCACGCCGGTTATCGCCCTCGCGGACGCGTCTTCGTCGAAGCCGGAATCAGGCACATCGCCATGGAGAAGCGCCTCTAGCGCTCGGCTCGAGATGCCGGAACTGAGAATTGATCCCCTGACCGGGGAGCGGGCGATCGTCGCGGGCTCCAGGGCGGGACGGCCTGGAGGCGCTCTCAGCGCGCCTGCGGTGCCGGAACTCGATCCTGACACCGATCCCTTCGCCGAAGGGCACGAGGGCCGTACGCCGCCGGAGCTGTATGCAGTGCGGCCCGGGGGCGGCCCGCCTGATACCCCGGGCTGGCTCGTCAGGGTGGTTCCGAACCTGTATCCGGCGCTTTCGCCCCAACCCGACACCGCAGCGCGCGCGGCGGCGGCCCAGGATCCAGGTCCGAGCGCCGGAGTCAACGCCAGCCGCGACCTGTTCTTCTCGGCGCCGGCGCTCGGCGCCCACGAGGTGATAGTCAACTCGCCCACGCCCGTGGTCTCGCTCGGCCAGCTCGCGCCAGCGGAGGTGGCGGTGGCGATGGACGCCTGGCGTGAGCGGATGCGCACGCACGCCGGCGCGGCCTACGTCCACCTGATCGTCAACGAGCGTCGGGAGGCCGGGGCTTCGCTGCCGCACACCCACGCGCAGCTGTACGCATTGCAGTTCGTGCCGGCCGCGGTGGCTCGTGAGCGCGAGCGCTTCGGCGCTTACGCCACCCGGACCTTGGGCGGCAACCTGCTGGCCGACCTCGTGCAGGAGGAGGTCCGAACGCGAGAGCGGATCGTCGCCATCGACGAGGACACGGTGCTGATGGCGCCCTACGGCGCTCGGGTCCCGTACCAGCTCCTGCTCGCGCCCCGCCGGCCGCGCGCGCGCTTTGAAGACGATGGACCTACTGGGGCAGCGATGCTGCACGACGCGCTGAACCGCCTCGCGCGTCGGCTCGGAGCGCACCCGCCGCTGAATCTGTGGGTGCGGACCGCGCCCAGCGGAGCCGAGCAGTTCGGCTGGAGGATCGACATCCTGCCTCGGCTGACGCACTTCGCCGGCCTGGAGCTCGGCGCGGGCATCCATCTCAACATCGTCGCTCCCGAGCAGGCGGCGGCGGAGCTGCGGGAGATCTGAGCCGAGGTGCGCGCGCTGGTCCAGCGAGTGTCTCGCGCGTCGGTCAGCGTCGATGGAAGCGAAGTGGCGGCAATCGGCCCGGGGCTGCTGATCCTGCTCGGCGTGGGCACGGGGGACAGCGCGGCCGACGCAGACTGGCTGGCCGACAAGATCCGCGCGCTGCGGGTGTTCCCGGACGCGCACGGGCGGATGAGCGATCCGCTGGGCGAGCGGGAGCTGCTGTGCGTGAGCCAGTTCACCCTGTACGGCGAGACCCGGCGAGGAAACCGCCCGAGCTACGGTGCCGCCGCCGCTGCGGAGGTGGCTGAACCGCTGTACGAGCGCTTCTGCGAGCGGGCCGGGGCTCGCCGCGGGGTGTTCGGCGCGCACATGGCGCTCGAGCTGTTGGGCGACGGCCCGGTGACGCTGTGGGTTGAGAGCCCGGCTCGGTAGCGATAATGGCGCGGGGATGTCCCGCTACCGCTACCTGTTCGTGCAGCTCGTCCGGCGCGAGCTGCGACGTAAGTACAAGGGCTCGACGCTCGGGGTCCTGTGGTACCTGATCAACCCGCTGGTGCTGCTCGGCGCCTACACGCTGATGTTCGGCCACGTGTACAAGTTCCAGTCGATTCCCGACTTCCCGATCTTCCTGATGATCGGCCTGGTCGTGTGGACGTTCTTCCAGCAGTCGCTGTTGTCGGCGGCCGAGTCGCTGATCGACCAGGGAGCGCTGGTCCGCAAGGCCCGGTTTCCCCGTGAGGCGATCCCGGGCGCGACGGTCACCGTGCAATTGATCACGTTCTGCGCGCTGTTGACCCTGCTGCTTCCGCTCACCGTGGCGATCCGGGGCACGTTCGGGCCGGCGCTGCTGCTGGTGCCGGTGCTGGTGGCGTTGCTCTACTGCTTCGTGCTCGGATGTGCGCTGACCGTGGCAGTGCTGCACGCGTACTTCCGTGACGTGGTCCCGATCCTCACCGCGCTGCTGCTCCCGTGGTTCTTTCTCACGCCGATCTTCTTCGATCCCCGCACACTCGGATTCGTGCAGTCCAACCCGTTAGTGGGCACGGCGCTGCAGTGGATCAACCCCGTGGCGCCGTTCATCGAGGCGCTGCGGGCGATTCTGTTCGACGGTCATGCGCCGGACTGGGGTCGCCTCGTGTATGGGTTCGCCGCTGCTGGGCTCGCGATCCTGCTGGGCACGACGATCTTCCGCCGGATGGAAGGTGACCTGGCGGTGGTGGTGTGAACCTCCGACCCGGCGAGATCGTCCTTCGCGACGCCACACGTTCCTTCAGCGTCCGCGCCGACCAGGCGCGAACGCTGAAGGGCCTGTTTCTCGGCCGGCGAGCCCACGGTCCCGCGCCCGTCCCGGCTCTCCGAGGCGTGACGTTGCACATCGAGCCCGGCGAGACGGTCGGGATGGTCGGCCGCAACGGGGCCGGAAAGACCTCGACGCTGCGGGTCCTGGCCGGCATCGTGCCGCTTCAGTCCGGCGAGGCCCGCTGCGGCGGACGGATCGTCTCGCTGCTCGAACTCGGAGCCGGCTTCAGCCGCGACTTCTCCGGACGGGAGAACATCCTCCTTCAAGGCGCCCTTTACGGCCTCAACCGGGTCCAGATCGAGGAGCGCCTCGACCGGATCATCGCCTTCTCCGAGCTCGGCGGATTCATCGAAGTCCCCGTGAAGACCTATTCGTCGGGGATGTTCGTCCGGCTTGGATTCTCGATCGCGGCGCACCTCGACGCCGATGTGCTGCTGATCGACGAGGTGCTGGCCGTGGGCGACGAGGCCTTCCAGCGCAAATGCCTGCGTCGGATCTCCGAACAGATCGCCGCCGGGACAACGGTCGTGTTCGTCTCCCACGATGCCGGCGCGATCGAGCGGGTCTGCGAGCGTGTTGTCGTGCTCGACGGGGGCAGGATCGTGTTCGATGGACCCGCGGCCGAGGGTTTGCTGCACTATCACCAGTCGATGGGCACCGAGCACGGGGGCGGACAATCGCTCCGGCCTGAGCGCGACCGCTCGGGGCCCGGCCGGGAAAACTCGGTGGCGGTGACTGAGCTCGAGCTGCGCGATGCGCTCGGCCGGTCCACCAGCGTCTTTCACAGCGGCATGCCGATGCAGCTGTACGCCGCGGTGCGGGCTCCCGAGGCGGTGCAGCAAGGCTGGTTGACGCTCGAGCTGCTCGATCGGTCTGGGTCGAGCGTCTTTCGGACGCGTACGGCCTTCGAGGCGGGCACTGACGGAATCGCCCGGCTGGTCCTCGACATCCCTGATCTGGCGTTGCTGGGCGGGGACTATGACCTCGCGCTCGCCGCGTCCGCGGTGGACGAGGCCACGCCGACCGACCGGACGATTCGGTTCACCGTCGCGGGTCGGCCGGGGGCCGAGGGGATCGTGGATCTTCGCGGGTCGTGGCGATCGCTGGCCCCCGTGACGGGCCCTCACGCGGATGGACTGCGTTGAGCACGCCCGAGCAGGCGCTCGAGCGCGCCCGGGCCGAGCTGGCCGCGATGCGCGCGAGCGGCGCGTACGGTGAGCAGGCGGTCCGTCGCCCGCTGCCGTCGACCGGCGCGATCACCACCGGGAAGCTGTTCGAGTGGGCCCTGATCGAGCCCGACCTGCGGGACGTGCGCTCAACGCGCCGCGGGGGCGCGCCGATCACGGCGTTCAAACGGCAGTTGCTCCGTCTGCTCGCGCAGTATCACGGTGAGCTGATCGCCGAACAGACGCGCTTCAACGTCAATCTGGTCAGCCACGTCCGGCACCTGGAGGAGCGGATCGAGGAGCTCGAGCAGCGACTCGCGGACCGCGAATCGTGACGATCAACGTGCATCAGGTGCTTTCCGGGGCGGGTCCGTTCGATGCGATCACCACGGAGGCAATCGTATTTCGCTCCTACTTCGCCGATTGGGGCTGGGGGGGGAGCGACTTCGCGGCCCGGATCGCTCCGGGCGTCGACGGTGAGATCACCGCCCTGGACAAGCTCGAGGTCGAGCCCGAGGACGTCCTCCTGATCCATCACTCGGCGGGCTTTCCCCGCCTGGAGCGGTTGCTCGCGCTGACAAATCCGAAACTGCTGCTCTACCACAACATCACCCCCGCCTCGTGGCTGTGGGACCACGCACCGCTGGTCGCCGTGCATTGTGCGATCGGCCGGGAACAGTTGCTGGAGCTGGTCAGCGCCGTCGACGTCGCCGCCGCCGACTCGCAGTACAACGCGTCGGAGCTGAGCGCCCTCGGCGCAGCTCGCACGGAGGTCATCCCGCTGCTGCTCGACCGTCGACGCCTCGGCACGATCGATGCGCCCGCGGGCCCGGATGCGCCCGCGGGTCCGCGCTCGGTGGCTCCCATGGTGCTGTTCGTGGGGCGACTGTCCCCGCACAAGCGTCAGGACGAGGTGATCCGGGCGTTTGCGCTGTATCGCCGCTACCGCGCTGCGGACGCCCGGCTGATCCTGGTCGGGGACCCGATCACCGCCGGCTACGCACAGCTGCTGCGCGAGCTGGCCGAACAGCTCGCTCCCGGCGCGGTGAGCATCGAGAGCGCCCTGTCGGCGACCGAACTCGCGTCGCGCTACCGCGCGGCCGATGTCTTCCTCTGCCTGTCCGAGCACGAGGGTTTCTGCATTCCGCTCCTCGAAGCTTTTCAATTCGGCCTGCCCGTGGTGGCCAGGCCGAGCGGCGCGATTCCCGACGTCGCGGGAGACGCAGTGTTGCTCGTTGATGATCCCGATCTCGCCCTCGTCGCCGAGCTGATCCACCTCGCGGTTACCGACGACGGGCTGCGCGCCGAGCTTCGCCGCCGCGGCCAGGCGCGTTTGGATGCCTTCGCGCCGGAGCTCGTCGCCGCGCGGCTGCGTGCAGCGGTGCAAGCCACCGTGGCGGCCAGGGCGGGTTAGCAGCCCCGCGCTCAGCCGATCGAGACGGTGGAGATGTCGTCGATCAACCGTCGCGTCGAAACGTCGGGACCGGGTACCCCGGTGTTCATCCGCCACAGCGTGAACTGCGTGTTGCGCAGCAGCGGAGCACCGATCGCGTCGGCGGGGCGGCCCTGGTCGTACTGCGAGATCAGATAGTCGGCCTTGCGGCCCACCGGCGGGTGCGGAAAGAATCCGTTGAGGGGG
>CAXMLR010000434.1:0-3684 GCA_964194275.1 uncultured Solirubrobacterales bacterium | reverse complement strand
GTACAGGGGCGCGTGGAGGCGATCGCACAACTCCCGCAGAAAGCCCGTGACCAAGATGTGGTAGTCCAGCGTGTCCTCCTGGCCTGGCTCGTAGAGCGACCACGCGCCCGTGTCATAGTGCGGGACCTCGGCCCGGGCCTCGGCGTCCCCGGCGGCGAACAGAGCCGCCGCCGTGTGGTCGCCGCTTGCCATCGCAAAATCGTAGAGACCGATCAGCGTCTGCAGGAAGCCGTTGATCACCGCGGCGCCAGGGGCGAACGAGTACAGGAGGTAGCGCCGCCCGAGCCTGGTCTGGACGCTGACCCCGAGCGGCGGCGCAGCACTGAACACCGGCAGGGCTGACCGGGCCAGTGTCAGATAG
Organism: uncultured Solirubrobacterales bacterium; assembly: GCA_964194275.1. Lineage (GTDB taxonomy): Bacteria > Actinomycetota > Thermoleophilia > Solirubrobacterales > Solirubrobacteraceae > Palsa-465. Next base: position 3,323 of record CAXMLR010000434.1, on the reverse strand, counting down.
GACAGCCGGTGGGTGGCAAAGTAGGCGCGGGTCAGCGCCTCGAGCGCGGTGGCCTGAGACATCGCGCTGGTCCACGGTGGGGCGCCGCCGTCGAACTGGAAGTAGTACTCCCAGGCCAGCCCCCGCCCTCGCTGGGCGGCGAGCGGAATCAGCTCGGCGAGCAGCCGGAGCATCTGTGGGTAATGCGCGCGTCCGGCGACGTAGAGCCCGTTGGCCTTGCCAAAGCTGCCGAGCTGTTGAAGCTCGATCCCCTGACCGGCGTAGTACTCCCACACCAGCTCCGACCCCGCGAACTCCACCCGCTGCCCGGGGCTGAGCAGCGGTCCGGTGCTCCACCAGGTCAGGTTGCGGGCCAGCGTCATGAACAGCGCGGGCAGTCTTCCCGCGGTCAGGTTGCCTGCCACCGCGATCGAGTGAAGGTTGCCCAGGACGGCCCCGAGCTCCGCGGCGCGCGTTCCCTGCAGGCGATGCACCGAGGCTTCCGCGGCGGCCAGGATCCCGCGGTAGCGGCGCAGGAGCTCGGCGGAGATAGCGCCGGTACGGGCCAGCCGGGTCAGCTCGGTGCGGACGCTGCGGGGGGCTACGTGTCCGCGGCGCCCGGACGCGATGCGCGCGCGGGCGACCGACGCGATGCGCGGCTCCGGCGCCGAATTCGAGACCATCGGCAGCGCGGTCGCTGCCGGTCCCGGGAGAAACGGGTCGTTCCTCGTCGTGGCGTGACTCCGGGCGCCGAGCATCACCACCTGCGCTGCAGGCGCGTCCGCCGGCGCTGTCCAGAGCGATGCGCAGATCGCGCACAGCAATGTCAGCGCGATGGCTGGGAACCGACCCCTACTCACTTGGAGCAATGCTAGATTCGCTGCGGTGCGGACGCCACCCCTGAGCAGGAAGTTTCAGCGGCTGCGGCTGGCGATGCCCGCCGCCGCCGCGATCTTGGCGCTGAGCGCGTGCGGTAGCAGCGGCGGTGGGGGGGACGCGTCGATGCTGCTCAATCAGACCTTCAGCGGCCGGCACGCCGTCAACAGCGGGAATCTCAACTTCAGCCTGACCGTCAATCCGTCGGGGTCGACCACGCTGCAGGGACCGATCACCTTGAGTTTCGGCGGCCCGTTCCAAAGCCTCGGCACGGGCAGGTTGCCGGCGTCGAACTTCAGCATCAGCATCGGCGCGCTGGGCCGCACGGGGTCGCTGTCGATTCTTTCCACCGGCACCAACGGCTTCGTGACGCTGCAGGGCGCGAGCTACCAGCTTCCAGCCGCCACGTTCCAAAAACTCGAGTCGAGCTTTGCCCAGGTAACGGCCTCTGGAGGCGGGTCTGGCTCCGGCGCTCTGGCCAAGCTCGGCATCAGCCCGCTCCGATGGCTGACCAACCCGTCGGTGGTCGGCAAGGAGGCCGTCGGCGGGGTCGACACGACCCACATCCGGGCCGGGATTGACGTGAACGCCTTCCTCAAGGACTTCAGCACCGTCCTGCAAAAGGCGTCGTCGCTCGGAGTCTCCGGAGCCAGCAGCCTGACGGGCGGGATCTCGGATTCGACCCGCGCCCGGATTGCGAGCACGATCAAGAACCCGAGCTTCGACGTCTGGACCGGCAACAGCGACAAGACGCTCCGGCGACTGGCGCTCAGCCTGACGGTTCCCGTGTCCGGTCAGGTCTCGGGGTTGCTCGGCGGTCTGCGCAGCGCGCAGATCGGGATCGACATGAAATACGGGAGTCTGAATCAGCCTCAGACCATCACGGCCCCAAGCACGCTGCGGCCGTTCAGCGAGTTCACCACGAAACTGCGTGCGTTGCTGGCCACCGTGCAGAGCGCCGGGTCCGCCGTAACGGGTGGCGCCGTGGGCGGTTCAGGTGCCACCGGCGGGAGTTCACTCGCGCCTGCGGGCGGTTCGGGTGCCGCCGCGGGCGGTGCGACGGGCACCGGGACCGCCGGCTCCAGCGTCCAGCGCTACAGCGCGTGCCTCCAGGCGGCGGGCCAGGACGTGGCGAAGATGCAGAGTTGCGCCTCGCTGCTGAGCGCCAAGTAAGCCGCAGCCGGGGCCCGACCGAGGCTACGGCTCGTGATCGGGGTCCAGCTCCTCGTTGACCTCGTCGTCCTCATCGTCGTCGTGATCGGTCGGGAGCGGCTGAGCGTCGACCTGAAAGCTCTCGAGCAGCTCGTCGCGCCGGTGCTCGTCGACCGGCACCTCGTCGGAGATCAGCACCCAGTCGGCACCCTCGTACTGCGCTGCGTTGAAGATCTCGGCGTCGAGCTCGGGAGAGTCATCGACGACGATCAGGACCTCCGTCTGGGGGCTGAAGTACGTGCCCGGCCGGATGGCCAGCTCGTCCAGCTCGTATTTACGTCCGTCCGGCATCGCGCGCAGGGTATCGGTTGCCCGGCCGGCGAGCGAACCTCAGACGCCGTGCAGGCCCAAGATCTCTCGCTCAATCTCGGACTCGACGTCCAGCGGCGGCTTGCCGGTCCGGGCGCGGCGGTGGTTGCGGGCGACCACCAGGTCGCGAATCTCCTCACGCAGCTCGGCGTCGATCGTCGGGGCGGTCAACCGCCGCAGCTCGAGTTCGACGTCGACCGGCGGCTCACCGCGCCGCTCCCGGCGCGCGTTGCGCGCCTCGAGCAGCTGGCGGATCTCCATGTCGCGCTCCGCCAGCGCGGCCGCGGAACCCTGCTTAGTGGCCCGGGGGGCGTCGCCATCCATGACCAGCCGATTCTTGCCGTACTCCTCCCACGTCTTACCGGTCAGGGCCAGCGCCACGAATGCAATCACGAACCCCAGACCACAGACGATCCACAGGACGGTGGCGAACGTTTGTTGCACGGCCGCTTAAGTCTTGCGCACGGGGGCGATTGAACACTCAATCACTCCGTCGCCAGCGCTTCCGGGGATCGGGTACCCTTCGTATCATCCCGGTTGACTGACTAGTCAATCTGTTTCCGCGCCAGCCATCAGACCGGCCGGCGCTTCCCATTTCAAGGAGCAATCGACGTGGTTGATTTCACGCTCACCGACGAGCAGAAGAGCATGCGCGAGATGGCGCACGATTTCGCGGAGAAGGAGATCCGTCCGGTCGCCTGGGAGTACGACAAGGAAGGGACCTGGCCGCAGGACATCATCGACAAGGCCTGGGAGCTCGGGCTGATGAACAGCCACCTCCCCGCCGAATACGGCGGCCCCGGGCTCGGCTTCTTCGAAGGAGTGCTGATCGAGGAGGAGATCGCCTGGGGCTGCTCGGGAATCGGCACGTCGGTCTCCTGCAACGGTCTGGCCACGGCGCCGATCGCCCTAGCCGCGTCGGAGGAGCTCAAGAAGGAGTACCTCGG
>CAXMLR010000433.1:0-1800 GCA_964194275.1 uncultured Solirubrobacterales bacterium | reverse complement strand
TTCCTGCGCAACCACGACGAGCTGACGCTCGAGATGGTCACCGACGAGGAACGCGACTACATGTACACCGAGTACGCCAAGGATCCGCGGATGAAGATCAATCTCGGGATCCGCCGGCGACTGGCGCCGCTGCTGGACAACGGCCGGGACGACATCGAGCTGATGACCGCGATCATGTTCTCCCTGCCGGGCTCGCCGGTCCTCTATTACGGAGACGAGATCGCCATGGGCGACAACATCTTCCTTGGCGATCGCGATGGGGTGCGCACACCGATGCAGTGGACGGTCGACCGCAACGGCGGCTTCTCCCGGGCGGACTTCGCCCAGCTCTACGCCCCGCCGCTGATGGACCCCGTCTACGGTTTTCAGGCCGTCAATGTCGAGGCGCAGCTGCGGACCGCCACATCGCTGCTGCGCTGGGTGCACCGGTTCATCGCGCTGCGCAAGGAGCACCCCGTGTTCGGCTTCGGAACCTACGAGCCGATTGAGCCGTCGAACCCGAGGATCTTCGCCCATATTCGCCGGTTCGAGGATGATCTGGTGTTGTGCGTCCACAATGTCGCCCGCTCGGCGCAGGCCGTGGAACTGGACCTGAGCTCCTGCGAGGGGCGCTATCCGGTGGAGCTGTTCGGTCGCTCGCGCTTTCCCCGGATCGGCGAGTGGCCGTATCTGCTGACCCTGGCGCCCCGGGGCTTCTATTGGTTCGAGCTGGTCGCCGACGAGGTCCACTCCAATGAGTGACCCTGTCCAGATCCCAGCCGCGGAGATCCGCCAGTGCATGGACGAGGAGAGCCTGCGCGCGTGGGTCCAGCAGCAGCGCTGGTATGCCTCCAAGTCCCGGGCGGTAGCCGGCATCGAAATCGTGGAGGGGGTGACCCTGCGCGAGCATCCGACCTTGTTCTTGGCGCTCGTGCAGACGCGCTTTGCCACTGGCACGCACGAGCTCTACCAGCTGCCCTTGCTGCTCAGCACCGGCGCTGAGCAGGCCCCCAGCGGGGGCGCGGTCGCACACACCGACGAGTGGACGGCGCACGACGCGCTGGGAGAGCCGTCAGTGCTGCTCGAGTTGATACTGAGAATCGATGCCGGCGAGGAGATCGACACCAGCGAGGGCCGCTTCTCGTTCTGGCGCGTCGATGGGTCAAGCCCTGGGTCCGAGGCTGCCGAGGTCCGGCTGATGGGCGTCGAGCAGTCGAACTCCTCGCTGGTCATCGATGACCGGCTGGTGCTGAAGGTGTTCCGTAAGCTGGAGCCCGGCATCAATCCCGAGCTTGAGATGCTGCGCTTCCTGACCGCGCGGGGGTTCCCGAACATCGCGCCGCTCTACGGCTGGTACGAGTACGACGGCGCTGCGCTGGCCGCAACGCTCGGCGTGGCGCAGCAGTTCTTCCCTGACGCGACCGGAGGCTGGGAGCTTGCCCTGGCCAAGCTCAGTACCGACCCGGGATGGTTCCTCGACCAGCTGGGCGGCCTCGGCGAGGTGACGGCGCAGATGCACACGGTCCTGGCCTCCGACGCCAGCGACGGCGCCTTTGCGCCGGAGGTACCCAGCCAGGAGGCGCTGTCGCTGCTGACCGCCACGGTCGATGAGGACATCGAGCGCCTGTTTTTGCGCCTGCCCGACAACGAGCACCTGGCCCCGATCGTCGGACGCGGCCAGGACGTCCGTGAGCGCCTCGCGTCCCGCTCGCAGCTTGGCGTGGGCGGCCGCGTGATCCGCACCCACGGCGACTATCACCTCGGTCAGAGCCTGCACACGCCGCGCGGCTGGGTGATCATCGACTTCGAGGGCGAGCCGGC
>CAXMLR010000432.1:0-6532 GCA_964194275.1 uncultured Solirubrobacterales bacterium | reverse complement strand
GCGGTTACGGTGTGGCGGGCGAGCGACTCGGGTTCGACCTCTATCCCTACACCGAGGATCAGGTCGGCGCGGTCAAGCGCTCGGTTCTGCAGTGGCGGTTCATCGACTCTGTGGCGGCGAGGATCGACGACGCCGCGCTGCGGGAGGCACAGTCGCGTAAGGACGCGGTCCGCGCATACGAGCTCGTGTACGCCGCACTCGGTGCGTGAGCGGGGCGCTGACCGGAAGCGATGCCGGCACCTCCGGCGTCAAACGGGTGGCGATCGACACCGGCGGGGCGCTCCTGGCCCGTGTGGCCGTCGATCAGGGCGCGGCGTTGGCGCAGCGCAGCGTGGGCTGCGGTGAGGCTGGCGTCAGTCCTCCCAGTCCAGCGAGCGTTCGACCGCCTTCTGCCAGCGAGCGTATTCCGCCTCGCGCGTCCCCTCGTCCATCTGCGGCTCCCACCGCTTGTCCTCGCTCCACCGCTCGCGCAGCTCATCCTGATCGGCCCAGAAACCGACCGCCAGACCCGCAGCGTAAGCAGCACCGAGAGCGGTGGTCTCGGTCACTGCCGGCCGGATCACCGGTAGCCCGAGCACGTCGGCCTGGAACTGCATCAGCAGCTCATTGGCCGTCATCCCGCCGTCGACCCGCAGATCGGTGAACGGGACGTCGGCGACGTCGTTGGCGGCATCGACGACCTCCCGGCTCTGCCACGCGGTGGCCTCCAGGGCGGCGCGGGCGATGTGTCCCTGGTTGGCGTAGGCGGTGAGCCCGACGATCACACCTCTGGCATCAGGACGCCAGCGCGGGGCGAACAGCCCGGAGAACGCCGGGACGAAGTAGACGCCGCCGTTGTCGTCGACGGTCCGCGCCAGTTCCTCGACCGCCCGTGCGTCGGGGATGATCTTCAGTCGGTCGCGCAGCCACTGGATCAACGCGCCCGTTACCGCGATCGAGCCCTCGAGCACGTAGACCGCCGGCGCATCACCGAGTTTGTAACCAGGGCTGGTCAGGAGCTTCTCGGTGTGGACGATTTCCTCTCCCGTGTTGACGAGCAGAAAGGAGCCCGTGCCGTAGGTGTTCTTGGCGCTGCCGGGGTCAAAGCAGGTCTGCCCGAACAGCGCCGCCTGCTGGTCACCGAGGATCCCGGCGACGGGGACGCCGCCGACCGCTGTCCCCCTGGCCTCACCGTAGGTCTCCGAGGATGAGCGGATCTCGGGCAGCATCGACCGTGGGATCCCCATCAGCTCGAGGCTGGGCTCGTTCCAATCGAGCGTCTGGAGGTTCATCAGCATCGTCCGGCTGGCGTTGGTCACATCGGTAGCGTGGACGCCTCCGTTGGTGCCGCCCGTCAGGTTCCATAGCACCCACGTGTCCATGTTGCCGAAGGCCAGCTCGCCGTTGTCCGCGCGCTCCTGAGCGCCCTCGACGTTGTCGAGCAGCCAGCGGATCTTCGGGCCCGAAAAGTAGGTGGACAGCGGCAGGCCGACGGCTTCACGCAGGCGATCCGGTCCCTCGTCGCCCGACAGCTCGCGGACCAGCGCACCGGTGCGGGTGTCCTGCCAGACGATCGCGTTGTAGATCGGCTCGCCCGTCTCGCGATCCCACACCACCGTCGTCTCGCGTTGGTTGGTGATGCCAAGCGCCTCGATATCGCCCGCCTCGGCCGGCGAGGCGGCCAACGCGCCGCCGATCACTTCCCGGGTCCGGGTCCAGATCTGCTCGGCGTCGTGCTCGACCCAGCCCGCCCTGGGGTTGATCTGCTCGTGCTCGCGCTGATCGATGTGGACGATCTTCCCGTCGCGGTCGAAGAGGATGAAGCGGGAGCTGGTGGTGCCCTGATCGATCGCTCCGATGTACTTCGCCATGTCAGCTCCTATGTTGCGGTTCGTCGAGCCCCAGCTCAGGATCGACATAGGCCACCCGCCCCTCGGCCACCGTCGCCGCCACGAGCGGCACCCCGGGTCGGTAGACAAGGTGCGCATAGCTCGGGGCGCCCAGCACGACGGCATCTGCCCGCGCGCCGCCCCGCAGAACGCCCACGTCATCCCGGCGCAGCGCTCGCGCCCCGCCGGCACTCGCCGCCCACAGCGCCTCGTCGATCGTCATCCGCATCTCTCGCACCGCGAGCGCGATACAGAAGGACATCGAGGTCGTGTAGCTCGAGCCCGGGTTGCAGTTGGTGGCCAGGGCGACGGTGGCGCCGGCGTCGAGCAGCCGGCGGCCGTCGGCGTATGCCTCCCGGGTGGAGAAGTCAGTCGCGGGCAGCAGGGTCGCCACCGTTTCCGAGCCAGCCAAAGCGTCAACATCTGCTGCCGAGAGATAAGTGCAGTGGTCAGCCGAGGCGGCTCCCGCCGCGACCGCGAGCTGAACCCCCGGTCCGGCCTCCAGCTGGTTGGCGTGAACGCGTAGGCCGAGCCCCACCCCGCGGCCGGCTTCCAGCACCGCGCGCGACTGGTCGGCGTCGAACGCCCCTCGTTCGCAGAACACGTCGATCCAGCGCGCCTGGAGCGCGCAGGCCTCGAGCATCGGCCCGCACACCAGGGCGACGTAGTCGTCCGGGCGACCGGCGTATTCCTCGGGGACGAGATGCGCCCCCAGGAAGGTGACGTCATCGGTTAGCTCAGCCGCGACTGAACAGAGCCGTTGCTCGCCTGCCACATCGAGCGCGTAGCCGGACTTGATCTCCAGGTGCGTGATCCCCGCTCGCAGTGCCTCGCGACGGCGAGCCATAGCCAGCCGGGCCAGCTCGGCCGCCGTCGCGTCCCGGGTCGCCCGCACCGAGACCTGGATCCCGCCGGCGCCGTAGCGTGCGCCGGCCATCCGCGCCACGAACTCCTCGGCGCGATCGCCGGCGAACACCAGGTGCGTATGGCTGTCCACAAAGCCTGGAATCACGCACCGACCCGCGGCGTCGAGCCGCTCATCGGCCGCCGCACCCGCCCGCTCGATGGCGGCGATGCGTCCGTCGACACACACGACCGAGACATCGCTCATCAAACCCAGTGGCCCGTGGCCCAACGCCGCATCGCAGGTCACCAGCAGCCCGATGTTGTCGATCACCAGCGAGCTCACGGCAGCAGTGCTGAGAGTGCGTGAGCGAGCTCGCGAGCAACGTCCAGCGACACGTGAAGCCCGTCGCGAACGACGAACCGGCCGCCGACGATCACGTCGCGGACGTCCGCCGCAGCCCCGGCAAACACAACCGCATCGACCAGCTCAGCATCACCGATCCCGGCCAGCCGCACCCCGTCACGTCTCACCGCGACGAAGTCCGCTAGCGCGCCCGCGCGGATCATCCCGCCGTCCGGCCAACCCACGCTCGCGTACCCCCCGGCCGTCGCGGCGAACAGCAGCTCGTCGCCACCGTGGCCTCCCCGGACGCCGGAAGCCAGGCGTTCGTCGAGCTCGACGGCCCGCGCCTCCTCGAATGGCTCGATCACCGCATTGGAGTCGCTGCCGAGCGCGAGCATGGCGCCTGCGTCGCGCAGCCGCCGAGCGGGACCGATCCCGTCGGCGAGATCCCGTTCGGTAGTCGGGCACAGACAGCTGAACGCTGCCGCGCCCCCCAACAGCGCCAGGTCCCGATCGGACACGTGGGTGGCGTGCACGGCGGTGAAGCGAGAGGAGATCGCCCCGGCCTCTGACAGCAGGGCCATTGGCGTCATCCCGTACGCCTGTTGGCAGGCGTCGTTTTCCGCCGGTTGCTCGGACACGTGCGCGTGCAGGGGCGACGAGCGGGCGGCCGCCCACGACGCAACGGCGGCGGCGGCGCTCGGGTCGACCGCCCGGACGCTGTGGATGGCGGCTCCGACTCGTGCGTGAAGCCCGTCCCGAAGCGCATCGACGCGCCCAGCCCACTGCTCCACGTCGCCGTCGCAAAAACGCCGTTGGACTCGGTCGGGCTCGACTCCGATGCCCCCGTGGAGGTAGCAGGCGTCCAGCAGCGTGATGCGAATCCCGGCCTCTCGCGCCGCCTCGAGCACGGCCTCCCCGACTGCATTCGGATCCGCGTAGCGCCGGCCATGCGGACCGTGATGCAGGTAATGGAACTCACCCACCACGGTCACCCCCGCCAGCGCCATCTCCGCAAACGTGGCGCGCGCCAAGACCCGCATCCCGTCCGGATCGAGCTCGGAGGCGAGCGCGTACATCTGCTCACGCCAGGTCCAGAACGATCCCCGCGCGCGGTGCGTGCGCCCACGCAGCGCGCGCTGGAAGGCGTGCGAGTGGGCGTTCGCCAGCCCCGGGATCACGAGGCCCGACAGACGCTCGGCCCCGGGCGGTGCCACAGCCACGCCCGTCTGCACCGACGAGATCGTCTCGCTCTTCACCTCTAGTACGACACCGGCTTCGGGTTCCGGGCCCCCCAGCCACGCCGACTCGCACCAGAACGTGCTCACGCCACGGCGTCCGCGGCCCACGGCCCCACGCGCTCCAGGAACGCCTGTTTGTGGTGGCGCTCGAATTGCTCCCAGGTACTGAAGCTGCGGGGATCGTGAACGCGATCGAGGAACAGCACACCGTCGAGATGATCGACCTCGTGCTGGAAGGTGCCAGCCGTGAGGCCCTCCGCCACCAGCTCGTTCGGGGAACCGAACCGATCGACGAACCGCACCCGCACCGAGACAAATCGCTCGAGATCCCCGCGGAGGTCCGGTACCGACAGGCAGCCTTCGTTGATCAGCAGCGTCTCGTCAGTGAGCGGTTCGATCACCGGGTTGACGATCACGGTCAGCGGGATCGGAGGCTTGTACGGATACCGGGGGTTGTGGTCGACCTCCGCGACAGCAATCCGCTTCAGCGAGGAGACTTGGTTCGCGGCCAGCCCCGCGCCGCCCGCCGCCCGCATCGTCGCGACCATGTCGTCGATCAGGCGCTGAGTCTCGCCGGAACGCAGGTCCTCAGGCGACACTTCGACGGCCGGCGTTCGCAGGACAGGGTCGCCCACACGGGCCACTGGCCGGACGGTCACGATCCCTCGCGCATCGGGATCCGCACACCGCGCTGCTCCGCTACCTCGACGGCGCGCGGGTAGCCCGCGTCGGCGTGGCGCATGACTCCCGTCCCGGGGTCCGCCGTGAGCACTCGGTCGAGCTTGTCCGCCGCGAGCCCGGTACCGTCGGCGACGCAGACCATGCCGGCGTGGATCGAGCGCCCAATGCCGACGCCCCCGCCGTGGTGAATCGAGACCCAACTCGCGCCCGAGGCAGTGTTGACGAGCGCGTTGAGCAGCGGCCAGTCGGCGATCGCGTCGGACTCGTCCATCATCCCCTCGGTCTCCCGGTACGGCGAGGCGACCGAGCCGGAGTCGAGGTGGTCGCGTCCGATCACGATCGGCGCGCGCAGCTCGCCCGATCTCACCATCTCGTTGAAACGCAGGCCGAGCTGGCGGCGCTCGCCATAGCCGAGCCAGCAGATGCGCGCGGGGAGGCCCTGAAAGGCGACCCGCTCGGAGGCATGAGCGATCCATCTCGCCAGCGCCTCGTCCTCGGGGAACTCCTCCAGCACCGCACGGTCGGTGGCGGCGATATCCGCGGGATCGCCGGACAGCGCGACCCAGCGAAACGGTCCGCGGCCCTCGCAGAACAGCGGCCGCACATAGGCGGGGACGAAGCCGGGGTACGCATTCGCGCGCTCGAAGCCTCCGAGCAGCGCCTCCGCGCGCAGGCTGTTGCCGTAGTCGAAGACTTCGCTGCCGGCGTCGAGAAACCCGACCATAGCGGCGCAGTGAGCAGCCATCGATGCGCGTGAGCGCCGCACGTACTCCTCGGGATCGGCGGCGCGGAGGGCGGTGGCCTCAGGCAGCGACATGCGCCCCGGGACGTAGCCGTTCAGCGGATCGTGGGCGCTCGTCTGGTCGGTCACGATCTCGGCCTCGAGGCCCCTGGACAGGAGTGCGGGAAGCAGATCGGAAGCGTTGCCCTCCAGAGCGACGCTCAGCGCGCGGCCCGCTGCCTTGGCTGCCCCACAGCGCGCCACGGCGTCATCCATCGAGTCGGCGATCTCGTCCAGGTAGCGTGTCGCCAGCCGCCGCTCGATCCGCTCCGGGTCGATTTCCAGGCACAGCACGACGCCGCCGTTCATCGTCACTGCCAGCGGCTGCGCGCCACCCATCCCGCCGAGGCCCGCGGTGACGGTCAGCGTGCCCGCCAGCGACCCTCCGTGGCGGCGCCGGGCGATCTCAGCGAAGCACTCGTAGGTTCCCTGCAGGATCCCCTGGCTGCCGATATAGATCCAGGAGCCGGCGGTCATCTGTCCGTACATCGTCAACCCGAGCGATTCCAGTCGCCGGAACTCGTCCCAGTTGGCCCAGTCGGGCACGAGATTCGAGTTGGCGATCAGGACCCGGGGTGCCCACTCGTGGGTCCTGAACACGCCGACGGGCTTGCCTGACTGCACCAGCAGCGTCTCGTCATGGCCCAGCGATTGCAGCGTGCGGACGATCGCGTGATAGGCGTCCCACGAGCGGGCGGCCCGGCCCGTGCCGCCGTAGACCACCAGCTCGTCCGGGTTCTCCGCCACCTCCGGGTCGAGGTTGTTCATCAGC
>CAXMLR010000431.1:0-1661 GCA_964194275.1 uncultured Solirubrobacterales bacterium | reverse complement strand
GCGTCGGCGGCGCTGCTTGACCTCGGGGTCGCGCTCGCGATCGTCAAGCAGGGCCCCGAGGGCGTACTCGCGCGCACGGCCGACGGCGTGATCGAGGTGCCGCCGGTCCGCCTTAAGGTGGTCAACGGCTTGGGCGCGGGCGACGCGTTCGGGGGGGCGCTGGTGCATGGCCTGCTGGCCGGGTGGGACGCTGGGCGTTCGGTGCGCCTGGCCAACGCCGCCGGGGCCTACGTCGCTTCACAGCTGGCCTGTGCCGACGCGATGCCGACGATGGATCAGCTAGCAGCGCTGGTGGGTGAGGGGGTCTGGGTGTGAGCCACACGCGGCGTCTCACCACCGCCCAGGCCCTGGTCTGCTTCCTGGCCGCGCAGGAGCTCGAGCGCGACGGCGTCAGGGCGCGCTTCTTCGCCGGTTGTTTTGGCATCTTCGGCCACGGCAACGTCGCTGGGGTGGGGCAAGCCCTGCAGCAGTACGGCGACCGGTTGCCCTACCACCAGGCGCGCAACGAGCAGGCGATGGTCCACCTCGCCGCCGGCTACGCCCGCCAGCGCAACCGGCTCGGCACCTTCGCGTGCACCACCTCGGTCGGTCCCGGCGCCACCAACCTGGTGACCGGCGCCGCGCTGGCCACGATCAACCGCCTACCGGTCCTGCTCCTGCCCGGCGATACGTTTGCCGGGCGCGGACCCCACCCCGTGCTCCAGCAGCTCGAAGTCCCGCACGACGGCACCGTGTCGGTCAACGACTGCCTGCGGCCGGTGTCACGCTACTTCGACCGCATCCAGCGCCCCGAGCAGCTCGTGCCCGCCGCGCTCGAGGCCATGCGCGTCCTCACCGACCCGGCCGAGACCGGTGCGGTCACGCTCGCGCTGCCCGAGGACGTGCAGGCCGAGGCGTTCGACTTCGACGCGGCGTTCCTGGCTCCGCGGGTGTGGACGATCTGGCGCCGGCCGCCCGCGCCGGCCGCACTCGACCGCGCAGCGACCCTTCTGCGCAGCGCGCGGCGCCCGCTGGTGGTGGCCGGAGGCGGCGTCATCTACGGCGAGGCGACCGAGGCGTTGCGTGCCCTGGTCGACGCAACGGGAATCCCGGTGTGCGAAACGATGGCCGGGCGGGGAGCGCTCCTGTCAGATCATCCGCTTGCCCTGGGTGCCGTGGGTGCGACCGGAACCGCCGCGGCCAATCGGCTGGCGCGGGAGGCCGATCTGGTCATCGGCGTCGGTACCCGGTGGAGCGACTTCACCACGGCCTCCCATTCGGCCTTTCAGGATCCGGACGTCCGCTTCGTCAACATCAACGTCACGGCGTTCGATGCGGCGAAGCTCAGCGGCTTGGCGGTGGTGGCCGACGCGCGCGAGGCTCTGACCGCGCTGAAGCACGCGGTCGACGATTTCCGCGTGGATGAGACCTGGACCACTCGCGCGCGTGAGGAGCAGGGCAAATGGGAGGCCGAGGTCGACCGGCTGCTCGCCCCGCGTGAAGGCGCCCTGCCCCACCAGGCGGCGGTCATCGGCGCGGTCAATGATGCGGCGGGGGAGACCGGGGTAGTGGTGTGCGCGGCCGGCTCGCTCCCCGGCGACTTGCACAAGCTCTGGCGCGCTCGTGATCCGGCGGGCAAGAGCTTCCACGTCGAATATGGCTACTCGTGCATGGGCTACGAG
>CAXMLR010000430.1:0-7044 GCA_964194275.1 uncultured Solirubrobacterales bacterium | reverse complement strand
TGTCGCGAAGTCAGACGCAAACCACGATCGCGCACAACGAGGGGCCGCGTCTGCGCGAGCAGCTGCAACGCCGACGGCAGTAATCACAATCCGCGCCAGCACGGCGGGGATGACTACAGCGTCACTAGCGCGCGCCAAGCAGTGCGACGAAACGTCTCTCACGAGACCTGGTGGGACGCGCTTGGTCAGGCTCTAAAACCTTCCGCTGGTGTCCTTCGCCCACCCCGCGATGGCTGCGCTGCCCGCGATAGCTGTGCCGTCGTCAAGCACTAGAACCGGAACGTCTTGTTGGCCAGTGAGCTGCTCGATTTCCCGCCGTTTTCCGCGACGGCTGAGCGGAAGCTTTTTAAAACCGCCGACGACGTTGATCTCGTAGGGTTGTCCGGCGTCGTCGAGGGCTTTCGCGGCAACTCCGCAGGCGTGCTTGATGAGCGGCCCGGTTGCCCCGTGTTTTTGGACGGCGCAGGTGTAGAGGATCATCGCGTTGGCTCACTTTCTTGGTTGGTTGGGAGCGCTGCATAGCTGTGCGCTGCATTGCTCAACGCTGATGGACGGTCTTCGCGGGCGAGCAGCGATTCGAGGGCGTTTGCGGCCGCTGGGGCGCCTCCGGCATTGCTGAAGCCGACGGCAACTTGCTGCGCGCCTGCGCGTAGGGTCATTGCGTGCTTGACCGCCGCCCGGAGCGTCTCTGGGGTTAGCGCGTCGGGCATGAGTTGTGTGCCGCAACCGGTGGTCGTAACGCGGTTGGCCACTTCGAATTGGTCGCGTCCGAACGGTACGACGCACACGGGCGTTGCGGCTGCGAGCGCTCTTTGCGTGATGCCCATTCCGCCGTGGCATACGACGCAGACGGCTCTTTCGATGAGCGACCCGTGCGGCAGCCACCGCTCGATCGACGCATTCGGTGCTGCTGTGAAGCTGCTGGGATCGTGCGCGGCGGTGGCGACCACCACGCGAACGTCCTCGGAGCTCAGGGCTTGCAGTGCGGTTTCGATGAGCGCGCGGTCGCGTTGGAACTCGCTCGAGGCGGTAACGAGGATGAGTGGCTGATCGATGTCGTCGAGCCAGTCGGGGGCTTCTGCTGCTGGTTCCCAGAGGCCTGGCCCGACGAGCCGGAACGAGGCTGGGAAGTTCAGCCCTCCGGCCTCAAATGGCTCGGCCGTGTAGTAGAGGTAGAGCGGCGCTCGCCACGCATCGACCGGGTTGAGCAGCGGCTCCAGATCAAGACGTCGTCGCGGGGCGTTGAGGACCTCCATTCCGGGCGGGGCAATCGTGAACGGAACGAGGGTCAGCTGGGGCGAGGTGTCCGGGGCGAGCGCGACGTGCTGGAAGAAGGGAATCCATTGTGCCCAGGGGATCGTTCCGGCCTCCGCGACCGCTGCGGCGCCGGGCGTTGTGACGTCGACCAACAGGCCGTCGGGTTCCACCTCCGCAATGGTGCTCTGTAGGTCAGGCACCTCATGTTCGGAACGTTCGTGAAGCGTTTGAAATGCTCCCCCGAGCGACTCCTCCGGAGTGCTCCCGCGCCAGTCGTCCAGCGGCACCGCCTCGGTCGCGGGATCGATCGCCTCGGCCTGCATGCCGAGCGTTTGCAGCGCGGCGACCTCCGAGACGAGCGTCCGCACGTGGACCTCATGGCCGCGCTGCTGCAACTCGAGGAGCGTGTCGACGATCGGATACAGGTGCCCACGCGCGGGCGAGGTGTATGCCAGGTAGCGGCTCACCACGACTCCCCTTCTAGACGGTTGATCAAGTCGACGAGTGTGCGCTCGGTTTCGCCGCGACTGAGACGCAGATCGAGCCGCAGCAGCTTCCACGTGTAAACGTCGGTGAGAGCTACCAGGGCGGCGACACGCCGCTTGCGGGCCGCGCCGCGAAGCCCCACAAGCTTCGGCGCGAAGACGCGCTCGACCCACGCCCAGTGCCACTCCCGTCCACCTTGGACCCATTCGGCGATCACGGGGATCCTCGCTTCCTGAGCCAGCAGCCGCAGACGGTTCTTGCCCCACCGCTCGTACTGGCCGATCACGTTCGCCACAGCGCCGGCGACATCGCCGACCGCCGCGGCCTCGCGGTGACTGATCATCTTGTTCGCGGCTCGCTGCATTGCGTCTCCGAACAGCGCTTCCTTGGAGCCGAATCGCCGCTGCACTGTTCGCTTGCTGACCCCAGCCTCGACGGCAACCGCTTCCAGCGACACGTCCTCATAGGGGTTGTCGGTGAACAGCTCGACCGCGGCATCGAGCACTCGGTTCGCGGTCGCCTCGGCAGCAGCGGCCCGCGCTGCCAGCCGGTACGGCCGCCGCTCTGCCTCCTGCACGGTTTTCATGTCGCCCATGGTGACAAGATGTCTCTTACGGTGACACGAAATATGAGCTGTGTCAAGGCGGTTCTCTCGGTCGCTCGCGGGCCGAGCCGCCGATACTCGAGTTCCGCGCCTGAGGACGGTCGCCCGTGAGGGTCGAAATGCGCGTGGTGCGCGCGCGAAGCAGGAGCGCGCTCGGTGCGGGGAGCATGCCTGAGCTTGCCCGTGCTCAGGAGCGGGATCCGATATCGGGGACCGTTGTTGCTGCTCGTCTCGACCGGACCCTCGGCGGCCTTAGCGGAGCGCAAACGCCGCGTGCGTGTCTGCCCCCGTCAAGCTGGTGTTTCGGGCATTGCGACCGCGTCCCGGCGGCGCGGTCGTGGAGCGTCGATGAAGGATGCGTCGTCGCCGACTAGCACGTGATGTTGGATGCGGGGAAGGTGCTCGCCGAAGAACAGGGTTGCGGATAGCTCGCCGCGGGTGCGGGCACCGGTCTTCTCGAAGATCGACTTGATGTGATCGGTGACCGTGTACGGTGAGATCGAAAGCCGTTGTGCTGCCTGGATCGTGGTCGCCCCTCTGAGCATCAGCTGGGTGACCTCCTGCTCACGTGCCGTGAGACCGTAGGCCTTCAGCAGCAGCGGGGCGACCAGCGTTGGGTGTGCCCGCTGGATGAACACCGCGATGTCGCCCGAGTAGACGTCGCCCAGCAGCCCGCCATGGAGCACAAGCCACGTGCCCGCCGGCGTCTTGACCGCGATGCTCGGGAGCGCTCCGTCGGCCCCGCTGGCCGCGGCAACCGCGCTGCGCGTCGCGCTGGCGATAGCCTGTGTCGAGGCTGATCGCACGCCGGCCTCAGCGGTGCTGCCGGAGAGCTCGGCCAGCAACGGCTCCGCTGAGGAGGACGCCCGGATCAGGCAGCCCGCCGCGTCAAGCTCGATCACGCCGGGAGCGTCGGGAAGGCTGGGGGGCGATGAGCAGGCCTCCGCGACCAGGCCACGGCGCACCGCCCGTGCGAACAGCGGGGAGGCGCCGGCGAGCAGCTCGACCTCGCGATCCTCGAACTCGGGCTGTCCGGCGCGGCGCACGAGGATCAGCGCGCCCCAGGTCGTGCCGTCGGCGACAAATGCGCTGCGGAGCTCGGGACCGAGCCCGGCGGGGGTGAGCAAGTCGCGAAAGCGGGGACTTCTTTCGGGGTGGCCGCCGGTCGCCTCGCTCACAGTCGCCGCCTTGCGTTGGGCGCGCGCGAGCTGCCGGAACTTGTTTACGTCTTCGACCGCATACTCGTTGTTCGCCAGCGGGGAAGCGGTCAGGAAGATCCTGCAGATGGTGCTGGGTGATCAGGTCAGATCCTGGATCGAGCGTATGCCAGCACGCGCCGTCGAAAGCAACTGTGCGCTTGAGCCGGGCGGCAGCCTCGTCGAAGAATTCGATGCGCGTGGGTGCCCGCAGCGCGAGACGCTCGAGGTCGGCGAACACGCGCTGCGGCGCCCACGGGGTTCGGCTAGTGCTGCCCATTGGTTCCAACCCAAGCGTACCCCCACAAATTCGGGATACCGCCGGGCGCTCCGCCGGTCGATTATGCAGTGAACGATCTAGGAGGAAGGGATGTCAGCACCAGCGGAAATCGGCAAACGACCTGCGACCGGAGTCGTCGTGCGCGAAGCGACCGCCGAGGACGCCGACGGTTGCGCGCGGATCTTCTACGAAGCGTTTGAATCGATCGCGGGCCGTCACAATTTCCCGGTCGAGCCGTCCTCTCGAGAGTTCGTCCGCTTCAAGGTCTCGGACATGCTCTCGGGCGAAGGTTTCGTTGGGCTCGTTGCCGAACGCGACGGCGACGTGGCCGGCAGCGCGTTCGTCGACCAGCGCGCTTCGATCGGCGGGATCGGCCCGGTAACCGTCGACCCAGCGGCACAGGACGACGGCATCGGCCACGCCCTCATGCAAGCGGCTCTGGACCACGAGCGAAACCGGGGCGCTGTTGGGGTCCGACTCGTTCAGACCGCCTACCACTACCGCTCGCTGGCGCTGTACGCCAAGCTCGGTTTCGTCGTTCGCGAACCCCTGTCGGTCCTGCAGGGGAGCCCACCGGCGTTCAGCACGCCCGGTCGCGGCGTCCGCCCAGCGGACGAAGGAGACCTCGCCCGCTGCAGTGCGCTCTGCGTCAGCGTCCACGGCCATGACCGAACCCTTGAGCTTCAAGATGCGATCATTGCTGGCACCGCCCAAGTCGTCGAGCGCCCCGGAGGAGTCTGTGGCTACGCGACTGGGTTCGGCTACGGCTGGCACGCCGTGGCCCACACCAACGAAGACTTGATCGCACTGCTTGCTTCGGCGCAGGCGTTCATCGGGCTGGGCATCCTCGTCCCATCACGAAACGCCGGGCTGCTGCGCTGGTGCCTGGAACACGACCTGCAGATCGTCCAACAGAGCACGCTGATGACGATCGGCCTCTACAACGAACCAGCCGGCGCGTACCTGCCATCAATTCTGTTCTAACCCCGAAAGGACCGGGCACATGCAAACGACACACGCGGCTCGGTCGTTCGGGACTAGGTCAGGCCACGATCCAGTCGCCGAACAGCATCTTCACTGTTCGGAAAACGGTTGCGGATTCGCCTGCTGGAATTCGACGACGGAGCATCCGCTAATGCCGACCACTCAGCTGGGACGCGCACCACGTCCCGCTCCTTGACCTCGACGATCTCATCGTCGAGCTTCATCCGCTCGCTCCGCAGAACGCCGCCAGCTCAACCCTCCACCGGCCTAGTTTCGGCCGGCGCAAGTGGCGCACTTTTTGGTTCCTGTTGACATCGTTACGGTTGGACGAGCAGGCGCAGCGGACTCGCGAACCGAAGTGGAAGCAGTGCATCCTGCCTGCCGCTTCGGATTGGGGCGAGGGCGGGTCGTGAAGTCGATAAAGTGCTTGACGATCCGCACCGGCAGCGGCTCCCAGTGGAGTTTCGTATCAAGGAGCCATGCGTATGTCCGTTGCAGTCCGTCCGTTTGAGCGTCGCGATCGCGATCAGCTGACGTCGTTGGTCAACCTGCACGTCGCCTCGGTAATTCCTGGCGTCGTTCTGTCGGTCAATACCGTGTTGAGCCAGCTTGAGCGCGAGCCGTACGAGAACATCGTCGATCCATGGGTCGCCGAGCGGCGATGCCTGGTCGTCACCCGCGGCGACGACATCGTGGCTGCAGCGCTGTTGCACCGATTCCGCAACGATGCCGACGTTGGACCGGATTACCGTGGGGCCGGTGAGATCCGCTGGCTGGTCTGCAAGGTTGACGCCACCGAGGCCGGTGCACGAGTCCTCGAGGGTGCTCTGGCGCAGATGAAAACGTGGCGTGTGACGGTCGTGGGTGCGGAGTGCAACCTTCCCGCGCTCGCGTGCTACGGCGTGCCCGACACCCTGCCGCACATCCGCAGGTTGCTCCGCGAAGCCGGCTTTGACGAGCCAGTCCGTACCGAGCTGGTGTTAGCTGCCAACTGCCAGTCGCTCACAGGCCGCCACCAGCCGGAGTTGTCGCGCAGCCGTGCACTCGGCCTGCTCGGCCCACGGTTCAGCCTGCAGCGAGATGGAGCCAAGGTCGGGTTCATCGAGGTCTGCGACCACAGCGCCGAGATGGCACGCAGCTCGGTAGCAGCCCGCTGGGCCGATGTCGGGAACCTGATCATCCTCGACGAGCGCGAGCTGAGCTGGGCAATGCCGCAGCTACTTTCGGCGGCCGCCGAATGGCTGCTGCTCGGCGGCGTCACCCGGCTGCTCGACTATTGGGCCGAAAATATCGACGCGCCCGAGTACCTGCATCAGCTCGAACAGCTCGGCTTCCAGAGGCTCGTGGTCAACGAACGCGGCTTCCGGCGCGCCGCCCCAACATGAGCGGTCCGCGGCGCGCGCCCGGGGCGCTCCGAATCGTCTCGCTCACCACGCAAAGGAGAGCGCGTGGCTTTCTGCCCTGGTGAGCCGGCTTAGGAGGGCGCTGCCGGCGTGTCGCGATCGATCCGTCGGTCCCGAATGTGGGTCTGGTTGTGAGTTGCGCCGCTGGATGCTCGCGGGCGTGTCAGCCGGCTTGTGCGATGAGCGTTACGAGTTCGCGCTCCCGGTTACTGAGGCCGTAAGCGCGGCAGACGAGTCCGAGGATTTCGTTGATGCCAGCTACGTGGGACGGTGATCGCGATCCCGCTGTCGGGGTCATCGAGGCGTGCCGTTTCGATGACGGCGCAGCTCCCGTCACCGGCTCGGACGCGGAGTCGTACCGCGCGCTCGGGGTCCTCGCCCGCGCCGCGAAAGCCGGCAGCAGATGAGCCTCGATCGCGAGCGGTACCCCCGCAGCGTTGAAGGCGCGCCACGGTCGTGCTCGACGTAGCGCAGATACTCCGCCGCGGCGTCCGCGAACGTCGCGCCGGTCCTCACGAGACCCGGCAGGGTCCCCCGCCGCGCCCCGCCCAGCCCGGACCGAAGCCAGTCTTCGGGAGGCGCTTTGTGAAGTAGCCGACCGGCGGTCGACCACGCCCCGGGTGCGCTCGAACCGAGACACGTGGCCCGTCGGCGGTCGGGAAATCGGACGCCAACTTGCAGATCGTGCGCCGATCTCGGGACATATTGGGGACAATTACTTCAGAGACGGCACATGTCCCACCAAAGAAAAGACCCCGCCGGAGCGGGGCTTCTGAGTGGGCCGTGGAGGAATCGAACCTCCAACCTTGGGATTAAGAGTCCCCTGCTCTGCCA
>CAXMLR010000429.1:0-6256 GCA_964194275.1 uncultured Solirubrobacterales bacterium | reverse complement strand
ATGTGTATAAGAGACAGCGTTAATGCGGCTGGCGGACGACGCCGCACTGCGAGAGCGCCTTCGCGCGGCCGGCTACGAGACCGCGCTGAGACACGGCGAGCCGGCGTTCAACAGCGCGGCGGTCGCCGAGCTGGCCAGGGCAGCCGATCGGGTTGGTGCGGCGCGGACTTGACCACAGGCGTCGGGCTGCGCACCCCGCACGAGCCGCCGCAGGCACGGTTCGAGATCAGCGAGGCGCTCCCCCGCCACCAGCGCGCTCCTGGCCGTTCGACGGCGTCGGTTCGCTGGTTTCCAGTCCGCTGGGACCTGGCGTCGACGCTGCCGCTGGCCCGGTGAGCAGGCAACGACGCCCGCACATACCTGGGGCAACAACGAATCGGGAAGCCGGGCGGTTCAAATCGGAATCCCCCACAGCGGGAACCATCGCTCCAGCTCCTGCTCGATCGGAAGTTCGGTGCCGATCTGCGCCTTCAGCACCAACTCTCGCTCGTTATCCCGCTGCTGCGCCCCTCCGGCCGGGACGAACGGGTAGAACGACCCACGCTTGTAATTGTAGATCCAGTACAGCGGGCGTTTCTGGGCGTCGTCGAAGGCGAACACCGCGCACAGCACGCGCTCGCCGTAGCCGCCGGCCTCCAGTGCGGTGCTGACCGCATTGATGCCGACCACGAGGTCGTCGAAACCGGCTCCGCGCAGGACCAGCCAGCGGAAGCCGTAGGTGTCGTCGGAGGTCTCGACCGTGGTGCCCGAATCGCCGGCGGTCGCGCGCACCACCTCCTCCATGTCGCGGACGATCGAGTCGAAATCAGCCGTGGAGAGGGGCTGAAAGACGATCGCTGCGGTGCCCTTTGGCGTGAGCTGGAGCGAGGTCTCGAACGTGACGTTGGCGGTACTGATCGCAAACAGGCGGTCCCGGGCAGGCTGAGCCAGCTTGCGCTTGCCGGTGAGCACATCGAGGAAGCCCATCGCGCTTGATGATCGCAGGCCCGGAGGACCGCCGCGTGCCCTCTGCGCTCAGACCAGCTGTCCCTCCAGCAGCCGGCGCCGTAGCAGCGGGTTGATCACGCGATACTCGCCGCGTCCCAGCCGCTCGATCACGCCGCCCTCCAGCAGTTTCTTCAGCGCTCGGTCGGCATCGCCGCGGTGCATCCCTGTGGTCAGCGTCGAACCGGCGGCGACCCGCCGGGCCAGCTTCAGGGCCTGTCGATGACTGGAGCGGATCTGCTCGATCAGCTGATCAAGCAGCGCCCCATCACCGTGGTAGGCGCTCTCATAGCCCTGCTGCACCAGCGCCCGGTCGATGTCGTGGCGATCCAGCAGCACGCTCAGCAGATGTGTCTGCTGGGCGATCAGCATCGTGACCCGTGGATGCAGCTCGCCCAGTTCGACCATCGTCATCAGCGCGGTCTGGTCGACTGCGCAGCCGTCGGCGGCGAAGCGCTCCGCCAATCCCTCGACCCATTCCGCCGGGCCGATCGGGCGCAGGCGGTGGAAACTCCCAAAGCCGCTGAACGCCCGGTCGCCCGGCGCGAACAGGTCGCGCATCACGTGCTCGATGCTGCCGGCGAACAGGTAGCTGACCTGGTTTGAGCGCTGGAAGATCGCTCGCATGCGCTTGGTCAGGCTGTCTGGATCCCCGTAGGGATGGCGCTCGTTGGCGATCTCCTGGAACTCGTCGAAGAAGACCACACACCGCCGGCCGTCAGCTGCCGCCACACGCTCGGGCAGCTCGAGAGCTCCGGCCAGAGCGCGCTGCGGATCATCGGCAGCCAGTCCGGGAGTCAGCGCCAGCTCCACGGCATCACCGAGCTGGGTCTTCATCTTCATTATCAGCGCGGCCTGGGCGGCGCTGAGCGCCTGCCGGCCGAGGCGCCGGGCGCGCGGAAGCAACTGCCGTACGGCCGGCCGATTGGACACCACGGCAGAGGCCAGCGCCTCGGCCAGTTCGGCGGCGTCGGCTAACTCGAACAGGTCGACGGCGGCGACGTAGACCCCGTGGCCTCTGATCCGGGTCAGCGCCGCGTCGGCGACGCTGGTCTTACCAGTCCGCCGTGGCCCGGCGAGGACCAGGCTGGTCCCGTTCTCCAGTGCCAGGGAAACCTCATCGACGTCGTCGCCGCGGCCGATCATCTGGCTCGCGGGAATCGGGCTGTCGGTGGGGAAGAGGTCGCCGCTTGCCTGACGTTGCTCACGCTTCATGTAAGCATTGTACACGAATAGCGTGTACAATAAAATACACATCGGCCGGGTACAAAGTACCCGCAGAATGTGAGCTGGGCTTACGCGGTGCCCTGCAACTGCGCTTCGAGCCGCTGAAGCGCGGCGATCCGCTGCTCAAGCGGCGGATGGGTCGCGAACAGCGTCGATACGGCCTTCTTCGCTCCGGGTGGGAAGATGTAGAACGCCGCGAGCTCGCCGCTGGCGGCCCGAAGGTCCTGCTGGGGGATCTGCTGCATGTTGCCGCTGATCTTCATCAGCGCGGAGATCAGCGCGCTGGGCCGGCCGGTGATGATCGCCGAGCCGCGGTCGGCGGCGAACTCGCGGTAGCGCGAGAGCGCTTGCAAGAGCACGAACGAGACCGCGTAGACAACCGCGGAAACGAGAATCACCACGAGCGCACCCGGACCTTCGTCATTGTCGTCGCCGCCGAACATGCCCCCGAACCAGAATCCCATCTGGACGATGAACGAGGCGACCGACGCGAAGAAGCTGGCGATCGTCATCACCATCACGTCGCGGTTCTGGACGTGGGTGAGCTCGTGGGCCAGGACACCCTCGAGCTCGGCCGGGGACAGGAGCCCGAGCAGTCCAGTGGTCGCACAGACGGTGGCGGTCTTGGGTGAGCGCCCCACCGCAAACGCATTGGGCATCGGAGTATCGGCGATCGCCAAGCGCGGCTTGGGCAGGTTCGCCTGAATACAGAGCCGCTCGACCAGCGCGTGGAACTCGGGTGCCTGCTGTGGATTGACTTCGTGGGCGCCCATCGACGCGAGCGCGATCTTGTCCGAGGTGAAGTACTGAACCAGGAACAAGGCGCCGGCCACGACGGCGATCGTCACGGCGCCTGCACCGGCGGCGAACAGCACCGCCACCAGGACTGCGTAGACGAGACCGAGCAGGAACAACGTGAGCAGCATCCGGGTCTGAAGGCCACGATCGCGGCCGAATGAGGTTGAGCGTGCCATCTGAGGGACTTAATGTTGGCAGACGGGGATAAGCGGGTGTGAAGGGTCCGGCTCCCGCGACGCCTCAGACCGGCGCGTACGCCCGGTACCACTCGATCGTCGCCCGCAAACCGTCTTCCAGCTTCACCGATGGCTCCCAGCCGGTGAGGGCATGGAGCTTGCCGTAATCAACCCACTGACGGTCGATCTCGCCGGCGGGCGTTCCGACCCCTAGCACATCCGGTTCGACGCCGGTGCCGGCCAGGGTGCAGATCAGCTCGACCACGTCGAGGACCCGGTGCGGCCGCCCGCCGCCCGCGTTGAACGCCTCCCCGGCCGCCCCGCCGCCTTTACCCAGAGCATCCCAAATCGCGAGATAGGCCCGGACCGCGTCCTCGACGTAGAGGAAGTCACGTTCTGGCGAGCCGTCGGAGCGGACCACCGGAGCGCGCCCGGCGAGCGCGGCGCCGACGGCTTCCGGCACCAGCCGTGAGCGGTTGAAGTCGCCTCCCCCGAACAGGTTGGCGAATCGCGTCACCGCCACCGGCATCCGCCAGGTGTGCCAGTAGGAGCGGGCGATCAGGTCCGTGGCGGCCTTGGAGACGTCGTAGGGGAACACGGGCGCTAGCGCAAAGCTCTCCCGGTAGGGGAGCTCGGCGTGGGAGCCATACGCCTTGTCCGAGGAGGCGACGATCACCCGCTCGGTTCCGGCCGCGCGGCACGCCTCGAGCAGCTGCCATGTGCCGCGGATGTTCGTCTCGAAGGTAGAGATGGGGGAGCGGTTGGCGGTGGGCACGATCGTCTGGGCGGCGAGGTGGAAGACGCTGTCGATCTCGTACTCCGCCAGCGCCCGCGCTACGAGACCCTCCGTGCAGACGTCGCCGTGCACGACGTCGGTGCGACGTTCGAGATCCATCAGGGCCAGCGCCGAATGAACCGTCTCATCACGCCTCAGCACAACGACCGAGGCACCGCCGTCAAGCAACGCGCGCACGAGCCAGCTGCCGAGCAGCCCATACGCGCCGGTGACGAGGACTGAGCGGCCCTTCAGCTCCATAGCTTCCACGGTGCCTGCTGCGCTGCCCACAGGTCGTTGAGCAGCACCGCGTCCTTGTAGGTGTCCATGCAGTCCCAGAACCCCTCGTGGCGGAACGCCCGCAGCTGACCATCCACGGCCAGCTGCCCCAACGGCTCCCGTTCGAGCACCGATTGCTCCTCGAGCAGGTCCAGAACCGAGGGCTCAAAGCAGAAGAAGCCGCCGTTGATCCAGCGCTCACTGCGCGGCTTTTCGACGAACCCTCGCACGACGCCGTCGCTGCCCAGTTCGGCCACTCCGAACTGAAGCTCGGGCCGTACCACGGTCATCGTGGCCTGCGGAGTGTGCTGCTCGTGATCGGCCAGCAGCGCGTGGAGGTCGATGTCGGCTACGCCGTCGGCATACGTGGCGCAGAATCGCTGCTCGGAAATCGCCGCAGCGGCGCGGCGCAAGCGTCCGCCCGTCGGAGTATCCAGCCCGGTGTCGACGCAGCTCACCGTGACCTCCTGCGGCCACGCCGTATCACGCACGAAGGCCTCGATCAGCTCCGCCTTGTAGCCCGTCAGCAGCAGGAACCGCGTGAATCGCTGGGCGATGTAGATCTGCAGAACGTGCCACAGGATCGGATGTCCGCCGATCTCGACGAGGGGCTTCGGGATCGACGGGACATGCTCCTGCAGCCGCGTTCCGCGGCCGCCACAGAGGATTACGACGCTCGGCAGCACGCGACCATTATCTGGCAACCTTCGTTCCCATGCGCCCCGAGATCCATATCTTCGGTCTCTCGCTCAAGAGCTTCGGGATCGTCTTCGCCTGTGGATTCCTGGCCGCGGGGGCGATTCTGATGCGTCGCCTGAAGGAGCTCGATCGGCCGGTCGATTACGCCTATGAGATGGCGTTTGCGGCTCTCGTGGGCGGTCTCGTGGGCTCGCGCGTCTACTACGTGATCGAAAACTACAGTCAGGTCAAACACGATCTGATCGGGAGCCTGTTCTCCGGTTCGGGTCTCGTCTGGTATGGCGGAGTGATCGGCGGCGCGCTCGCCGTGATCACCTGGGCGGCCTGGCGCGGGATGCTGAACCTGGGTCTGCTGGACCTGGCGTCCGTACCGCTGGCGATGGGCTACGCGATCGGGCGGATCGGATGCCAGGTCTCCGGCGACGGCGACTACGGCAAGGTCTCCAGCCTGCCTTGGGCGATGGGCTATCCCCACGGGACGGTGCCAACGCCCCCCGGAGTCAGGGTCCAGCCGACACCGATCTACGAGACGCTGGTCATGGGGCTCGTCGCATGGTGGTTGTGGCGAATGCGCGACCGCTTCCGGCCCGGGGCTCTGTTTGCCTTCTACCTGCTGTTCGGCGGACTGGAGCGGCTACTGGTGGAATTCGTGCGACGCAACCACGTGGTGGCGGTCGGGCTCACCGCGCCCCAGCTCGAGAGCATCGCGCTGATGCTCGCCGGCGCGCTGTGGCTGATCGTGCTCTGGCGCCGTGGAGGCTTGCGCTCAGATGGCAGCAGGTCCGCGGCAGTGGCCCTGGCCTGACAAAATCGCTGGCATCCCGCTAAAGGATCGGGTGTGGGGTGCCGATAGATGGCTGAGCTGCGTACCACTCGTGCATATATCGCCGGTTTCGGTACCGCCGGCTCCCTGCTCGCCGGCGCTGCGGTGGTGTTCGTTCTGGCCAGCGCCGTGGTTTCGTTCCGAGGCTGGCCACAGCTAGACAATCAGCTGTCCGCGCCTGCGTTGGTGCGCGCGAGGGCTCATGCCAGCGCCGGCTCGCCCGGCGCGCAGCGAGTGGCCACAATCCTTGCCGCTGAGAACGCGGCGAGCGCTCCGCTCAGCGCCCCGACCGCCCGCGCCGCCGGCGGCGCCGGCCGCGGATCGGGCTCGGGGGCGACATCCACCACCGTCGCCACGATCCGCGGTCCTCAGGTCGTCGTCGCGTCCAGTCCGCGCCCCGCGATCACCGCGGTGAGCCCAGCGCGCCCTCAGCCTCATTGCAGCTCCGGTTGCGGCTCCGGCTCGACCGGCAGCGGCCCTGTCTCTTATACACAT